>JALYTT010000005.1 GCA_030854145.1 Chloroflexota bacterium
GGCTTGCTCAGGCGCGATTTATCGCGCAGCTACGAAGGTCAAGCGAGTGCTAGCAATGGTAACTGGACCGATCACTATCAGGCAGGCGACTGCCGAGGATATCCCGTTTTTGCAAGAGATGATATGGGAGGCCATGCTGGCCTCACCAACCTTTTTAGCCCTCCATGGTGTCGAAACCATGCGCCAGGCTGAGAAGCAGTATTGGGAAAGGTGGCCAGAGCATCCCGATCCTGCCTTTGTGGCCCTTGATGGGAGCGGACAGAGGTTGGGGGCCATGACCGTCAAACCCAACGACACACAGGAACCAGCGCGCGGCTGGCGCATCGGCCTCGCCATGCAGGCTCACGTACGCGGCCAGGGGCTTGGACAACGCTTGCTCGAACGAGCCATCATCTTTGCGCGAGAAAAAGGCGCCAATTACGTCAATCTGTTCGTCGATCCCACCAATACGCGGGCCATTGCGCTCTATCGCCGCGTTGGCTTTATAGAAGTAGGTGAGAAGGATCAGATGCTTGAGATGCGCATCAATCTGAGATCATGAAAGAGAGAGCCACGGCACAAAGGAAGCTATATATGACTCTCGTATCGAGAACATAGAAGAAAGCTAGCCAGCAGTTCAAGCCTCAGCGTCGATCTCTTTCATAAGTGCTAGCAAGCGCGCCAATGTTGCCAGGCGCTCATCCAGCATCTGTCCGTCAGGATGCACCTGTAACGTGTTTACGCCCGCGTGCCGGTGGGCGCGGAGACGCTCACGCACCATATCTTCCGTGCCGATGAGGTTGGTTTTGAGTACCAGTTCATCCGGAACACGCGCCGCCGCCGCTTCACGCTGCTTCTTGAACCACAGGTCTTGCACCTCCAGCGCAATCTCTGCATATCCGGCGCGTTGATAGACATCGTTATAAAAATTGTGCTGCCGCGATCCCATGGCTCCCAGCGTGAACGCCAGGCCCGGCTTACGGGGCGCGACCAGGCTCTCAACATCGTCAGAAAAGGCCACCACTCCTCCTGCGACCTGTAGATCAAGGTCCGTGAGGGCGCGGCCTGCCCGTGTAGCCCCGGCAGCGATGGGATCGAAAAACAGGGAGGCATGTTCGGGGATGAAGGACGTGCCAAGCCAACCATCGGCGATCTCACCGGTGAGTTCCAGGCTTTTGGGGCCGAGCGTTGCCAGGTACACAGGCAAGTGCGGGCGCGGCGGCACATTTGAGGTCAGAGCTTTGCCCTCGCCCTCAGGAAGAGGCACCTGATAAATTTTTCCAGCGTACACCAGGCGCTCGCCACGCGTGACCTTACGCACAATCTCAACGGTCTCCCGCAAGCGCTGGAGCGGCTGCGCAAAGCGCACGCCATGCCAGCCTTCGATCACCTGCGGCCCACTGACGCCTAGCCCCAGGAGAAAGCGGTCGCCAGAGAGGGATGCCAGGGCCATCGCGGTCATCGCCGTCAGGGCGGGAGTACGCGTGCCAACCTGGAGAATGCCCGTTCCGAGCCGGAGCCTGCTGGTTTTGGCCGCCAGATAGGCCAGGGGCGTCGCCCCATCATAGCCCCAGGTTTCGGCGGTCCAGGCTGAATCAACCCCCAGACGTTCGGCTTCGACGGCATAGGTGAGCGCCGAAGCCCAATCTTCGTTAGAGGAGATATAGGTAGAGACGCCAAAGGTTATTGCCAGCTTCATGTGCTTCTCTCCCCCTTATAGCTGTGGCGTTGACGCCAATAGCGCTGCGATTGCCTGCATCTGACGCGTATGATCGAGGGTATGCACGCGCGCGAACAGTAGCCATTCGCGCCAGTTCATAGCGCCGAACTCGCTATGGCCCCAAACTATGTCGAGATGCGCCTGGGGGTTGGCCTGAAGCACGACAGCCATCAGCCGCTCGCGATGTGCTACGATATCCGCGAGCATCTGTGCTCGTGTGGTAGAGGCTGACACATGCTCAAGCTGGTCAGCCACGTTCCCCGGCTGTTCGCCACGCTCGATCACGCCGCAGATCGAGCGCTCATCGAAGGCGGCTATAGCACACATATGCGCCAGCACATCGGCCGCGGACCATGCGCCTTCCTCAGGAATCGTACGAAAGTCGGCGTCAGAGATCGTGGCAGTCGCTGCCAGAAACTGCTGCTGCACCTCTCGCAGCACATCGACAAGCTGCTGCGGTGTACGACGCATTGCCTGGCTTGCCAGATAGCTGCGCACGCGCGCAACCTCTTCTTCGCGTGTCTCCTGTCTTTCCTGAGCCATACATTTCTCCTCAAATGTGTGCGTATTCATTGCTATCAGATCGTGTTTTTGGGAGTTTCCACGCTTTCATTATGCCATATCCTACAGCAACGGAACGGGTAGCGCTTGCTCATTTAGATATGCCTCTGTTTGATAAAGCCAGCGGCCATGACATATACTTACACAGGAAGAAACAAGAAGAAAGGTACGATAAATGCAACAACGATCACAGTATCCTTCACACACAGTCTCTCTGTTTGGCAGCTCCTCGCTCACAGAGATTCCGCATATGTACTCCTGGTTTGAGGAGATGCGCGCTCAACACCCAACCTTCTACGATGAGAGAACACGCCTGTGGCAGGCCTTCCGTCATCAGGATGTCCTGAGTATCCTGACCGATTATAACCGCTTCTCCTCGCAGGCCTTTGGAGTGGCCGGCTCCTTCCTCAAAGACACCTTACGCGAAGGACCCACCGGACCACCGCAAATTGCGCAACCTGGTCAATCAGGCATTTACGCCACGAGCAGTTGCGAACCTGTCAGAGCGTGTCACCCAACTGACACAGGAGCTATTGGATAAGGTACGTGAACAGGGCAAGATGGACGTTGTCGCGGATATGGCCTTTCCCCTCCCCGCGAAAGTGATCGCAGAATTGCTGGGTGTACCGGCGGAAGACTGGGACATCTTTCAGCGCTGGGCGCGCGTTGACAGTTCGGAACTGGCCGTCTCCCGGCAAGAGGCTGGCTGCTCCATGCAAGCGGAGATGTCTGACTACTTCTCCGCCTTGCTAAAGGAGCGTCGCCGTGTGCCGCGTGAAGATCTGATCAGCACATTGAGCACGGCTGAAGTTGACGGCGAACGCTTGAGCGAGTACGATCTGGTCAATTTCTGCACGTTGCTGCTGGCTGCTGGACAGGAAACTACCAAGAATCTGATCGCCAACGCTATCGTGTGCTTTACGGACCATCCCGAGGCGATGGACCGCTTGATCCGCGAGCCTGCCCTGATGCCCACGGCGATCGAGGAGGTGTTACGCTACCTACCCCCGGTCTGGTTTCTCTTCCGGCAGACGAAAACAGACGTTGACCTGGCCGGTCAGCACATCCCAGCCAACCAGGTTGTGTTGACCTGGCTGGCCTCGGCCAACCGTGATCCAGCTCAATTCCCCGACCCAGATCGATTTGATATCACGCGTGAGCCTAATCGCCACCTGGCCTTTGGCCACGGCATCCACTTCTGCGTAGGAGCGCCACTGGCGCGCCTGGAAGCCAAAATCGCTCTGCCCATGATGCTGGATCAACTCAAAAATCTCCAGCGGGTGGAGGGTGTGCCGATCACCGTGCATACTGGCATCGTTTTTGTGATTAGATCGCTGCCGGTTACCTTCCAGCCGTCGTAGTATGGACCGGGCGCAGGCCAGCGGCGCCCCTACACGAAACGGAAGGATGTCGCGCGTTGGAGCAGGGCGCAGGCAAGCGGCACCCCTACACGAAAGACCGGATTCCGCTCTCTTCCCCGGTTGGTTGCTTTGTTTCGTGTAGGGGCGCCGCTTGCCTGCGCCCCGGTCCCACTACCCGCGCGCTATGCGCAGATTCTGCGTCGCCGCCGCGATCATACTGCTGATATCGGTGGTTACGCTGATCATCTGAAAGCCCTGCTGTATGCGGGTAGCGGCGGCGTGGCCATCGCTGCTGAAGATGCCCAGGGCAATAGCATGTTGGCGCGCCGCTGCTTTGATACGCTCCAGGGCCTGCATGAATTCCGGTTCGGCTCCGTCGCTGCTGGGCGTGAGGCCGAGCTGCGCGTGCAGGTCATTAGGTCCCACAAAGGCCACATCGATGCCCGGCACCGCCAGAATATCATCGACGTTTTGCAGGCCCGGCGCGCTCTCGATCTGGACAATCACCAGCGTCTCAGCGTTGGCGATGCGCGCATAGTCGGGCCAATCGGTGATGCCGAAGCCATATGGGCCAAAGGCCCCACCGATACTACGCGCACCCGATGGCGGGTATTTGGCGTGTTCCACTACGCGCCGCGCCTCTTCAGGCGTGTTGACCATTGGCACGACCACGCCCCAGGCACCCGCGTCGAGCGCCCACTTGAACCACTCGACGCCATGTCCTGGGACGCGCACGATAGGCGCGCACAGCCCGGAGTCGGCAATGGTGGCGACCATATCGGCCATCAGCACAGGGTTCTGCGCGCTATGCTCCATATCCACCACCAGCCAATCAAAGCCGAGTCGGGACATAATTCTGGCTGCCGAAATACTCGGCAGGCTCAACCATGCCCCCAATGCCGGCTCGCCGCGCTTGAGTTTTTCCTTGACCTGGTTTGTGTGCATAAACACTCATCTTTCTGGTAACATGATCCTCTTTACATATTCCACTGGCGTCCTGCCAACGATGGCCTTGAAGTCTTTGATGAAGTGCGCTTGATCGAAATATCCCAGATCGAAGGCTATCTTCGTCCAGTCCACACCTTCTCCAGCGGCCAGACGTTCGGCGACTTCATGAAGTCGATAGCGTTGGATCACCCACTTGGGACTGACACCAACATATTGACTGAAAAGCCGTTGCACTGTCCTTTTATTGAGGCTAAGGCGATTCACTATATCATCAACCCTGGTGATCTCTTGATGAGCGATGATATAGTCAACGATCCGGTTAATCTCCCTGACATTCTCATCCTGTTCTGGAAGCCGCTCGCGCAGGAAATTCTCCGCGATTTCCCTCATCTCGCCTTCGTCCTCGCGCGCAAGAATGGCTTCTTCCAGAGCCTGGGCATCGACACCAAAGGCATCCCGGATACTGATGGAGTCATCAGTAAACTTTGAAACCGGCGATCGTATAAAGGGGTAAAAAGCTCCTGGCCTGAATTTGATGCCAAAAGCCCGGCCTTTGTTTTCGAGGAGACGCGAGAACTTGCCCGCCCCCACACCAAAAACGTACGCTGCCCCCTTCTCAATGACCAGGTTGACACAAGGGTAAGGAAGCGTTTCCTGCACATACGGCTTTTGGCCGCGCAGGTCCCAACTGACGACCCAATAACGCTCCACGAAGAAACTCAGGTCTTGCGACGGTGGATGGCGTGAAAGATGGAACTTTTTTTCACCAGCTTTGTGGTTCAAAATGCCCCTGGATTTCTCGGTCTCTAGCTTCATCAGCACTCACTCTCGAAGGTTACCTCTTCATCGCTGGAATATACGGTCATGCAAACGTGAGGGCACGCAGCACTCTCCTATTTTATAGCACAAAAGTTCGTCGGTGTCGCGTTTTTACAATCATTCCTGAGGATTTTACGCTATCATATAAGGCAGGAACGCGCTATAAAATAAAGGAGAGAAACGTATGAATCGCTATATGCAAGAGAAATGGTCATGGATTGAGGGATCGCATGGGATGCGGTCGCAGTTGCTAGATAGCCTGAGCGATGCTGACCTGGCGTTCAGTCCTGGCGGACAGAATATGACGCTGGGCGCGCTGTGCCGCGAGATGGGCGAGACCGAGCACGCGTACGTCCAGTCGTTGCAGTCCTTCAAGCAAGAGTGGTCATACCGCAACACAGAAGCAGGCATTGAGAGTAGCATCTCTCAACTGAAGGCGTGGTATCAAACGCTGGATGACGAGATGAAAGCCACGGTCGCGGCTTTCTCAAACGAAGATTTGACGAAGACAGTTGATCGAGGCGGATTTTCCGCCCCGGTTGACATGCAGCTCGATGTCTATCTCCAGGCCCTGCTGATTTTCTTTGGGAAGGCCACCGTCTACCTCAAGACACTGAACAAAGCGTTGCCCACGGTCTTTCAGGAATATATTGGATAAGCAAGGAACGTAAGGGTAACATCGCCAGGTTCCGGCTACGACATTCACTTCTGCATCGAAGCCACTTTAGCTCTCCATACGAGCCAGAGTGGCGTTCGAAACCATCATTCGCCGCCTACCCACCTATGCCTGATGTGATCAGGTGCCTTTCTTCCTTTGCTGCGGAAGATTGTGTCTTTCCATTAGCAGGTAGTTGCAGTTGCGCTAAAAAGTTCTCAACTTCTTTTGCTGATTGAAGCCTGACAATTTTTTTAGATGGAAAATTGCGCAATTTCTTCTCAAGCTTTCTCCGTTCTCGCAGTGGAAAGGCCAGCACCTTCAATATCCGAAACAGGGTAAGCTTATCTATACATCCCTCAGGTATATCACGGCGGGAACGCCCAAGATATACCCAGTGTCGCTTAATTACGCGCCAAAGGCACAATAGAGGAGGCATATCCAAAAAAATAATGGTATCTGCTGCGTTTAGGCGCGATTCGGAAGAGCGGAGATAGTTTCCCTCAATAATCCACTGCTTTTCCATAACCATACATTCCAGAATAAATATTCTTGTATCCCTGGTCTTTCCTCTCCAGCCACGGTACCAGAAAAAGCGATCCAGGTGGAATACTCTCATTTTGAGCGTGAAGGCTATTTTTTTTGCAAGCGTCGATTTTCCTGCACCGGGTGATCCAATGATTACGATCTTCTCCATCTGTATTCTCACATAAAGCGTACAAAAGCGTATAAACACAAAAATAATAATCCGAGCACAATGTAACCATTGCTAGTATATATGTGCTCAAAAGCTCAGGGGCTTCCGGGAGCCATTTGCTTTGCTCTAATTTTCTGGATACGCGCCTCAAGCTCATCTACCTCGCACTCTTTTTTCAGCTTTCTGAGTAAGGTAGCGTACTGTTCTAATGTGCTAGCAATAGTAGGATGGTCAAGTCCGAAAGCATGCTCGCGAATAGACAGCGCTTTACGGTAGAACGACTCGGCTTCTTCAAATCGCCCTACAGCAGTACAGAGGCTTGCGAGATGATAATAAGTAGAGGCAGTATGCGGATGATTACAACCCAGGTTTTGCTCGCGAATGGCCAGTACTCTTTTGTAGTAAGACTCAGCTTGAAGGTAATCTCCACGTAAGAAGAGATTATCAGCCTGATTACTAAGACTATATGCCATAAAGGGATGCTCCCAGCCAAGCGATTGCTCATGAATCTTGAGCGCCCTGGCAATCAGTGGCTCGGCTTCCCAATATCTCCCTTCGGCATGGTAAATCTCGACCAGGCTATTGATGATAGTCGCCACGTGTGGATGGTCCGCACCAGAAGTATCCTCTCGAATCCTTAACGCGCGCATATTCATTTCCTTAGCCTGGTCAAGTTTCTTCTGTCCCTGGTAGATCTTTGCCAGCATGTTAAGTGTGGAGGCAATCATGGGATGGGCATCCCCTAAATGCTGTTCTTGAATGCGCAAGGCCTGATTACAAAGCTTCTCAGCCTGTTGGTACTTCTCTTGTGAATGGTACAGTTTCGCCAAACCATAATAGCTCTGTGCTACAAGAGAGGGATCTATTCCCGCTATTGCCTCTCGAATATGCAGGGCCCGTAAATAAAAAGGCTCAGCTTTTATATAGGCTCCTTGCCCACGGTATAAGCTTGCCAGGTTATGAAGTGTTTGGGCCACATCAGGATGTTCCAGCCCCTGCACTTGCTGACGAATCGTCAGCGCTTCTTGCAATAGGGACTCTGCCTCCTGATATTTGCCCTGGTTGAAATAGAGTGCTCCCAGGTCGTTCAGCGTGTGAGCTAGATCAGGATGATTGGCATCTAATACTTGTTGACGAACTGCCAGCGCTCTGAGTAACAGTATTTCAGCCTGCTCGTATCTGGCATGGGCTACCAGATAGGAGGCCGCTTCGTTGAACAATCGACCTGCTTCGGGAAAGATCAGTTCGTATTCTTTACTAAACATCGCACCCATCTGCACATGCGCGAGACAGCGCTGACATCTCTCCCAGGTGTGCAGCTCAACATCAGGAAAGGCCCGGTTCACTGCTCGTATAGCCCGTTCCGCCCATATACGCTGTGTATCTCTCGCCATGCCATCCTTGAGGACTGCTTGCACCAGGCGATGAATACTCAAAGATTTCACTTCGGGAGTGCGTCGAATAAGCGAGTAGCGCAGCAATAACTCAATGATGGTATTAAGCTGTAGAGGATCTTTCACCGCTACTCCCAGTACAGGGCCAAGCTCTGCGGCACCGAGGGTCATAATTTCTTCAGGAATGGCCTCTGGATTGAGAAAAACAAGCAGGCGCAGCAGGTCAGCAGCAACCTGACTCTCCTGTTCCACTTGCTGAAAAGAGAGCGACCAGGTGGTAGCAACAGAATCGGGATGGTCAATTGGGAACTTTCCGCGTCGCAACAGGAGTTCTTTGCGACGTGTGCCATAGAGGGTGAGATACTGGGACAGTCCACAACGTGTCTCTTCAATATATGCACCAGCCTGGTCAAGAGCAAGTGGCAACCCATCCAGCGCAGCAACAATCTCAGCGGCCTGTAGCTGGTTCTCCTTTAGCACCTGATCGAGGGGTATATCCGGTGCAAGTACTTTGCTACGGCGCAGGAGAAACATGATACCCTCATCCAACTCCATCTTTTCAACTTCAATATGTTGCGCAACGGTTCCTAGCGCCTGCAGCCGTGTGGTAAGCAACACATCTCCTGCAGCATGCATAGGCAAAAAGTCGCTAATCATCTCCAGGTCATCAACGTTATCCAGAACGAGTAGCCAGTGGGTATGAGTGGACAACCAGCGCCTTACCGCCCGCACCACGATGTCCTGGTCCTTCTCCTGCTGCTCTGGTAAATCCAGCAACGCCGCTAAGGTCACGAAGTCGGCGCTGAGAACGTCACGAGTAGAAGCAGTGATCCAGAAGATAGCCTGGTAATGCTCATGATAGCGATAAGTGTATTCAACTGCAATCTGTGTCTTCCCTATGCCCCCCAGGCCACTGATTGCCTGTGCCTGAGTCAAGGCTGCCGTTTTCCTGGTTCTTAGTACAGTATATAAGTGAGACAAAATTTCTTCTCGACCAGTAAAAAACGGGTTACGACGGTATGGAACGCTCCATATAGGTAAAGAAGAGCTAGACATAAAAGTATCATTAACGGGGAATGAAAGCATTTCGTTATTATATTCTTCGCTACTTTCAAGAGTGAAGCCAAGTTCCTGAATACTCTTTCCAAAGAGTTCTCCAAGCTTTTGACGATAGTAGGGACTGGGCATAGTAATGCCATTTTCCCAGCGGCTGACGTTGATCCGAGTCGAACCAATACGTTCGGCAACTTCGCTTTGCGTCCACGCTCGTAACTCGCGTTCTTGCCTCAGACGAGAAGCGATCAATCTAGAAAACTTTTTAGCTTCAGGTATATTTTCGGTGCTCATTTCATAATTTCCGAAATAGCCTAAACTTTCTGCAAATGAGACGTTGCTAGGAGGGACTCAGGTCTATCTTCAGGCAATCAGACATGAATTGCATTTGAACAAGCCTGATACACGGATGATGCTTACATGATACCACTTCCTAAGGAAGTTTGCGTCAGTTAGATAAGAAAGGTAAGTACTAATCTCTTATAGAATCCTTTGAGAAACGTCAGAAACGGTATACATTCTGTGGATGGACATAGCATATTTTTTGGACGTACAACTATATTCGACGTTGTAATCCTCGAAATATGAACAGATCCAGGGTATTTATCGGAATAGTATGCAGTTAAGTAAGCGTTCTTGTAAGAAGTTAACACATGTCTGACTGAGACAGAGGAATTACTTACAATGAAAGAAGATAATGTAACTGTTATGTTCGGGGTTGGTCCTGATCTTCTCATACCTCCCCATGTTGTCCCTATATTGATGGAATTGCTTGCGGGAGAAAGGCAGCAAGCCCTCTCTCAGCGGGAGCATTTGCTTGCGCATCTCGCAACGTGTCACTATTGCCGAACAGCAGTTGTGTTTCTGCTCGGCACGGCGCAAGAATACGATCACAGAAACAATGACTCGGAAGGCCCTGCTCATGATTTACTTGTGAGCTTTGCTAACATCAGTAGTGCGATAGAGGCACGCGAGTACGAACGCCTGGGAACATATGCTGAGACAATCGTGTCTGAAGGGCGAGATACGGCTGCCCTGCACTTTCCCGATGTGGCATTTCACCTAAGAACCTGCCCTGATTGTTGCTCGGTGCTTGAAGCGATAGTGACCTCTATCACTGCATCAGAAGAAACTGACTAAATGCGAGGAACCCAGCCACTGGCATTCTATGCGAATTGCCAGTGGCTGGGCTCAGCTTTACCTGTTACTTGAACAACAAGAGTTACAGGAGGAAACTTACGGCTTACGTCCCATCTTCTCGCGAGCGTAGCGTTGTGCTTCGCGAACCACATAGCTGACAACCGGGACATTACAGCCAACAGCTTTTGCTGTCTCCGCTTGAGTATGTCCTTCAAGGATCACCATCCTTATAATGTGTCGATTACGGATCGGGCTAGAATGGAGGTTCGCGTATTCTAGAAGTGCTGTCAATGCATTACGTAAGTCATCATTTATCATGGCGATATCTTCTGCGGACTTCGCATTGCTTGTGCTGAATTCCTCCTCTTCACGATCGTTCTCATTGAGCAGATCACCTACTTGAGGTATAAATCGTCCTTCGTTTCGAAGTCTACGATGTGTATCAATGATACAGTGCTCAATAAGCACGTTCAGCCAAGTCTTGAGGGTACATTGAAAGTGGAAGTACGGCAGATATTTCGTTATCTTGTACATGATTTCCCCTATGATCTCTTCTTGGTGATTATAGGGAATATTTCTCGCTTTTATATGCACATATCGTTTTATGAATGTATTACACTCTTCCCAATGTTTCGACTCTCGGTCACGAAGCATATCCTCGACAATCACTCGTTCACCCGCTCCCGGCCATGGAAGGTAAGGTTTGCCTTCTGTCATCTGTTACCCACTCCCCTGGTTGGTGCAAGAAACGAAGCCCGCACCAACCATGTATTAAATGAGAGGAGAGCGTCGTTCCCCTCTCATTCTCCGAGATATCGTGAATGGCGACGGTGGCCCTACAACAAACACGGTATTGATGCTTTGGCACTAGCACAAACAATTCGCGAATTGTCCTCTCCCTGCTTATTTAGACGTGACTCTTCTGTTTTATATAAAACAGATAGATAGAGGTACAGCATTATTTACATTTGATATCCAATACCAGACTGAGAACGCCTGCGGCTGCCGAGAAAACTCGGTCCTTGTGCTCTCCCCCACGCGTTGATATAATGGAACCAACACACATGTCCTTTACTTCGTCCCTTACCACGTCAACTGCCAGGCGATTGCAGGCGGCATCCAACAGAATAACGCATCGTGGTCGGAGGGGAGGGGTCGGATAAGAGGCTTGATGCGTTTTCTCTGGTCGGAGGTGTGCGTCGATGTTTACAGGACGACTCGTACTTCCTCTTTCTAGTACATAGTTCAATGACTTTCTGGCAGGTGGCAAGGCGCCCGGCTGGCTCTCATGGATCGCGCAGGTCTTCTCGACAGGTGGACTCTCCTGGCGTGCGCCGCGACTGCTCTCACTTACCAGGCTACAACGCCCCCGGTTCGACCCAGCACGATTGCCATGTGAAAGAAGGATTGAGTATGATCGACCAGCGCGACCGCGAACGCTTGCTGCGTTTCCGAGATAGTGTTATTGTGCCCCTCGCCAACACCGATGCCGATAAATGGCCCATCCGCTCCGGCCGCATCAGTCGCCTCTGCCTCGACGCGTTCAGCCGCGAGTTTTTTGCAGATCTTCAGGAGTTGCAACAACGCGGCATGTCCCTTGAGCAGTGCGCGGCCCTCTTCGGCAATCCCTCGCATCTCTGGCGCATGAGCCACCACCTGCTCAATGGCCTACGCCTGCTCTCCACTCCGCTGGAGGCGCAGCAACAAGCTATGCTGGCGCTGCTCGATATGATCGCATCCCTCAAATACGGTGACCCCTTTTGCAGCGATGGCTCAAACTGCGTCTGGTCCCCTGGACAGGCTATGGAGGAGGCGGCGGCTCTCCCTGCACAACCGCCAGTCGAGGAGAACGCGCGCACGAGCCAGGCTGTCCATCGCCTGGCAGGCATGCTGTGGGCGTATGCAGAATCTTTGTACTTCGTGGCCCATGAAATCTCAGTGGAGATCCATGGGCCGTACAGATTGCCCAACGGACAGCAAATGCTGGTGCGCGATTTTTTCAATCTCCATCCATGCGCCCTCTGGCCTGAGGTACACTCTCTGCTGACCGGGTACGGGACTGTGCGTATCCTGACCGCGTATCGCCAGTTCCATGCTCACCTGGATGTCTACAACAACCTGTACCTTGATCCCGGTGTGCGCCTGGCTGACGAGACAACGGCCAGCGTTGTGCTGCTCGGTGGTCGACCAGCCGGCATAGCTCAGATTGAGCGATTGATACAAGAGACGGGCCACGCTATCAAGGATATCAGCGGCCAGGTGGATGCCTGGTCACTGGAACACATCGCCCGCCACTATATAGCCATTTTCTGGTGGCGCAAAGCTGCCCTGCGTGAAGCCTTGCATGAGAACTGGCGCCCCCCACAGGACGTACTCGACCGCGTTGCCGCCGGCAAGATCGCCGATCCCGCCACCTCCAATCCTCCCTTGGAAGCACTGCGGCAGCAATACGATCTGCTATCGTAGGGGGGAGAGCAAGAGGGCGCGGGCTAGCGCATTCGTTGATATGTATTCATATATCGTGTTGGAACAGGGCACCCGCGAGGGAGTGCCCCTACATGTCTGACCCACCAGAGAGCGATTGTAGTCCAAGAGCACTGATCACAAGGTATGAAATGTAGGGCACTCCCTCGCGGGTGCCCTGTCTAAACCCAACAAGGCTTCACCACGAGCGATTCTACGATTTCTCTGTGGCCTGCTGTAGCAATGCTTCGGCGAAACCGTCCCCGTACTCTTTCTTGCGATACCATTTCACAACCAGGGGGGTGGGCTTGACGAGATGCGTGTCCTTATGGTGCTCGACCATCTCTGGTTTCCAGCCTTCTTGAAAATAGAGACCTTTGTAGCGTTTCAGCGCTTCTGCGAGGCCGCGATTGATGGTGTCATCGGTGACGATGCGCTCTCCTTCGCGCATCTCGAAGAGCGGGATATATAGGTCAGTGCGGTGCTTGTACATTTTCAGGTAACCCTCGTGCGTGAGCGTTAAGCCGTAGAGGCCATCCTGGCAAGGGAAGAGCGGGCAGCCATCACATATAGAGGCATACGAGGTGCCAACTTTGCCATCTTTGATGATGACACGCGCGCCATTCTGTAAGTGAAATACAGGGGAGAGGGAGCCGATATTGCCCGGAGGGGCTGTCTAGGCGCTTTTCTCGCTTTGCTGGCGGACAATGGGGATCACCTCATCCATGCTCACAAAATTGCGTTGCCAGAACTCGTAGCCCGGATATTCGTAATAGACCAGTTCGAGTATTTTGAGCGTGACATCTCCTATCTCTGTAATCAGCGCAAGCATTGGCTCGATCTGGTCAAAATTCTGGCGCATTAGCACCATATTTATTTGAATAGGAAATCCCAGTTGCTTTGCCGCCGCGATCCCCGCTCTCAGCGTATGGTACATCTCAGGCGAGGTCTGGGTCATGCGCGCGTAGGAGGCAGGATCAACGGCATCCATGCTGATTTCAAGGCTGCTCAGGCCGCCGGCTCGTAAATTGGACACGATGGTTGACAGGTTCCAGCCATTGGTGATGATACGTGTTTCCCCAAAGCGGGTTGATGAGAACTGGATGATATCCGTGAGATCTTTGCGTAAGGTTGGCTCGCCACCTGTAAATTTCACCAACTCAAAGCCCATCTGACTCAAGCGATCAAGAATCATTTTTAAGGACGCCGAGTCAAGATTATGCGCGATGGTATAGCCATTCTCACCCCAGGGCGCGCAGTAGATGCAGCGCATATTGCAGTCGCCGTACAGGCTGACTCTGAGATGAGGGAGACTTGTCTTCAAGCCCCCCGGTACCGTATCCATAGCTTCTCCCACGATAATAAAATAGAACGTACTACAAAGCCAGCGCCGATCCATCGGGTCCCTGCTGCCACAAAAGCCTCGCGGACGCGGCAAGCCGGGTCCCTACGCGGTCAGACGCGGCAAGCCCCTGCGCGGTCAAGCATATAAACCCAACCTTCATAAACTCAACATTAACACATATGTTATACTTATAACAAGAATAGTCCGACAAGCAAGCACATTTCGATTTACACCAAGTAAGGGAGGAGACCTCAGCGATGGAAAAGCTCATTGCCAGAGGTCTGGGAGCGAGTTCGGGCAGTTATACCGGCCGCATTCGCGTTATGTCCAATCCAGACGAGCTTGAGCAGCTTCAGGCAGGCGAGGTGCTGGTGATAAAAAGCAGCAATCCGGCCTGGACCCTTGGCATGCTGAGAGCTGGGGCCGTGCTCAGTGAGTTGGGCGGGGTGATCTCCCACTCGGCCATCGTGGCCCGTGAAATGGGCATCCCCTGTATTGTGGGTGTGAGGAACGCCACATCTATCCTTGTCACCGGCATGACCGTGCGCATCGATGGGGAGAAGGGCGACATCTACATGGTCAGAGACGGCTAGCCATCTTTTTCTCGACCCAGCAAAGAAACGCCATGCAGCGTCTGCTTTCTCCCAAGGCACCTGGTATAGCTCGCGTTTCGCCTGTTATCTTCCCCTTCTTGACAGCACAAAACAACCCATAGGACGCCGCTTATGGGTTGTACCGCTCAGTTTTTGCGCCTAACGTCCTCAGCATGATCTTCTGCGCGCTGGTTAAGCCCCTGGCATTGGTGATATCCATACGCTCATACAATCTATCGCTTCTCAAGGTATCGAGGCACTTGCCCGCCTGGACATCCCAGAGGCGGATGGTCCTATCATGGCTACCACTGGCCAGAATGGACCCATCGATGTTGAATTTCACAGAGTAGATTCTGTTTGTGTGTCCCCGGAGTTCGTGGAGACACCTTCCTGTGTGTACCTCCCATACGCGAATTACCTGGTCGTCCCCCGCGCTTACCAGTACCTGCCCGTTGGGACTACAGGCCACTGAATAGACCCGGCTGTTATGGCCGAGCAACGTCCGCAGCAATCGGCCGGTCTCCATCTCCCAGATGCGCACCGTTTGATCGTCGCTACCGCTTACGAGGAAGCGGCCATCCAGGCTAAAGGCCAGCGAATAGACGCGGCTCTCATGTTCACGCAAAACGCGCAGGCAGGAGCCGGTGTTCATCTCCCACACGCGGACCGAGCGATCCTCGCTACCGCTGGCCAGCACCTGGCTATCGGGACTGAAGGCCACCGAGTACACGCGGTTACTATGTTCTGTCAGAGTGTAGAGGCGCTGCTTTTTCTGAATATTCCACACCAGAACGGCTTGATCATCGCTGCCGCTGGCCAGCAACGTGCCATTGGGACTGAAGGCCACGGAGCGGATACGCTGCGTGTGTCCCGGTAGAGTCTCCAGGGCGATACCCGTATTGACCTGCCACAGGCGCACTAGCTCATCCTCGCTGCCACTGGCCAGCGATTCGCCATCGGGGCTGAAGTTCACACAACGCACGCGATGGGCACCGGCATGCAGGGAGCGGTTACAGGTCCGGGTCTCCATCTCCCAGATGCGGATCTCCTGATCTTCGCATCCGCTGGCCAGCAAGGTGCTGTCCGGGCTAAAGGCCACGTCCCAGACCCAATCGTTATGACCCTGCAAGGTATAGCGGCATTGACCACTCTGCACCTCCCAGATACGCATCGTCTGGTCATCGCTGCTGCTGACGAGCCACGAACCCTCGGCGTTGAACGCCACATCCCAGACGCGGCTGGCATGGCCATGCAAGGTATGCAGGTGCTCTCCGCTGTCGGTTTCCCAGATGCGCACCGTGCGGTCTTCGCTACCACTGGCCAGCAATTCGCTATCGGGGCTAAACGTTACGGCATAGATTCTGCTCGTGTGGCCTCGCAAGGTCTGAAGGCAGCGACCCGTCTGCACCTCCCAGATGCGTATCGCCTGGTCTTCGCTGCCAGTAGCCAGCAGCTTACTATCAGGGCTGAAAGCTACCGTCCAGATCCAGCTTGTATGCTCAGGGAGCATGCTAAGAAACTCGCCGGTGTGCGCGTTCCAGAGCCGCACCGTCTGGTCCTCGCTGCCACTTGCCAGGATGGGGGAGTGCGGGCTGAAGGCCACCGAGTAGACCCTGCTCTCGTGTCCCCGTAGGACGAAGCGGCAGTCGCCCGTTTGTACGTCCCAGATGCGCACCGTCTGATCGTCGCCCCCACTGGCCAGCAAGGTGCCATCGAGACTGAAGGCCACCGATTTGATGCGGTTCTCGTGCCCGCTGAGCACTTTGAGCAGCAGGCCTGTGCTGGTATCCCACAGCCGCACCGTCTGGTCATGGCTACCGCTGGCCAGCAACTTGCTATCGGGGCTGAAGGCCACCGAGCGCACCCAGTCGGTATGGCCTGCGCAGGAGTGAACCGGCTGGCCACTATGTGCTCCCCACAGGCGTACCTCCCCGCTGGCTGTCCCCGCCGCCAGCAGATCGCCATCATTGCTGAAAGCCACAGACATGACACTGCCAAACGTATCAGCGAACACAGACATGGTGAGGTCGCTGTCCACAAAACTGACCCCCGGCAACGCTGTCTTGGGCAGATACGCCTGGCGCACAACCAGATGCGACAGATCGAAATTGCTGAGATCGGCCTGTAACTGGATTAGCAGGTTGAGCAGATTGCCGGCGGCGTAGCTGGGGGCACGGTCGTTGCGCTGCTGTAAGCGTGCAAGCATGCCCTTGAGCTTCTGCTCGCTTTCCTCTTGACCATACATGAGGAGCAGGTGCCTGACCGACGGCTCAAGGATGCGGCGTACCTGGCCCTCGCGCGCAAAATCTTTGGCCTGGCCCTTCATCAGCGCATGGCTGGCCAGGAGGCGGAATTCCTCGGCCTCGATATCCCGGTAGACCTCATCGAGAAAGTCTTCGATCACATAGTCCATGATCACCGGTTGCAGGCTCAGCCGCTCGCCCCCCTCAATCATCGAACGGCGGCGCAGCGATTCTAAGGCTTCTTGCAAGGAGCGCATGGAGATGGAGGGGACGATGTTGG
This sequence comes from Chloroflexota bacterium, assembly GCA_030854145.1. The sequence goes on from JALYTT010000005.1 coordinate 17,252, forward strand.
CACCTAACTCCTGCACAGTGACGGCATCCTGTTCGACCGCCAACCAGTACATCAACTGCTGTTCCTGTCGAGATAGGCGATGAAATTGCTGAGCGAGCAGAGTGTAGATATCGCCAAAGACGGTCCCCCCCTGCCCCAAAAAAGCGTCGATATTGCCGCCAAACAATTCGCGAATCGACGAGGAGACCAGCTTCAGCGCCAGGGGATTGCCTGAGTAGTACCTGATAAATTTCGCTAGCGTGGCCTCGCTACCTTCCAGACCTTCCTCTTCAATAATCCTGCGTCCCTCAGTCAGTTCGACGCCAGAAATGCCCATAGAGCGAATCTGCAGACGGATACCTTCTAAACGCGGTATCTCGCGGGGCTTCTCCCTGCTGGTCAGTATCAGGCAGCTCTGGTGTTCAGACTCGCCTAAGCGTTGCAGTAGCGCACCATATCCCGCGTACCCCTCTTTGTAATCACCAGCCCTGTTTTCAGACTTTAAAACAGACTCGAAGTTATCCAGAATCAATAAACAGCGATGCGCGCGCAGGTGATTGATCAGGATGGTGATCAGTTCCTCTTCGCTGGTGGGGAGATCCGTCCCCTGTTGATCCGAGATAAAGTGGATGCACTGCTCTAGAATGTTCCTGAGGGGCGGGACGCTTTGCAGCGAGCGCCAGAAGACACAGTCGAAAGCGTCTTTGACCTGCCTGGCACCCTTAGAGGCCAACGCTGTCTTGCCCATACCTCCGATCCCTAAGATTGAGATGACCTTGCAGCGATCCTGGACAATCCACTGCTCTACGTGGGCCAGTTCTTTCTGTCGTCCATAGAAGCGGTCCCCGCTGGGCGCTTCACCCCAATCAAAGCGCCGGTGCATGATGCTAGATGACACTGCTCCGCTCTCCTCCACCCGACCCCTGCCATCTCTGTCGAGCAGACCGTGATCTGCCTGCTCACGCACAACCCTTGTCGCAGGCGCCTGCCCACGCTCCCCTCTCTCCTCTTCATCCACGGGACGACTAAGCGAGCCGGGTTCAAGCTCCAGGTCCTGCTCATAGCGTTCAATCAGTTCCTGAGACGGCATACTATTCCCGGTCTCAACGGCCGACAGATAGCTCTTGGTATAGCCCAGGCGCTGCGCAAAATGCGTCAGCGATATGCCTCCCCGCCGCCGCGCGGCTCTCATGCGCGCCCCTACCGAAAGAGCGCCGTTGTCCTGTGCCGGTATTTGTTTATCCTTCCGTCCCATACTACTCTCTACGCATATCAGTAGAAAAAGTTTCGCGTTTCATAGGCCATTCTAGCCAGAAAGTATATGCCAAATATGGCTTGTTTTTCTTCCTATAATACGCTATGCTTGTGTAGTATTGCTTGCATGCCTTGCAAAGACGTGCTTCGTAGATGTTGGAACCTGTTGTAGCCATCTCCCATTGTACACAGATCGCCTTTGTTCAGAGGAAGACGATCTGGATGAAGCACACGTAGGCATCGTCCACCAACAACAAACAAGAGCATCTTGAAATGCAAACACAGTCCTCAGGCACACGATCTGCCACAAAGCAGAAACGCAAGCGGTTTTCCTCGATGATAGGAATTCTGGCGAGCATTGCACTTATCATTATTCTTGCCGGTGTTGTTGCCACACTTCTCGTCTTGAGAAGTCAAGGGATTACTCAGGGGATCAATACATTAACTATTCTCTCCATTGTCATTGGTTTTGTGATAAGCTTGCTTAGCCTTCTGGTTTCTTTTCTGCAATGGCATCATCCCAAAGCCGCCCCTGCATCCCAGGAGATCATTGCTGCTCCTATCCTTCAAACGCCTCCCCTTAGCACTAATGAGCACCCTCACACAAGCGTTTTTCTGAACGATCTACAGCAAGAGCACATTGAGAAGAAGACTGTTCTTCCATCAGCAGACCCTATACGTCAACATGTCGATTGGGGGGAAGCTCCGCACATAGATCAGTTATATGGACGTGACCAGGAACTTGCGACTTTGAAGCAATGGATGATGGATGACTCTTGTCGTATCGTAGCCATCCTCGGCATGGGAGGCATGGGTAAGACGAGCCTGGCCGCCACATTGGTAGAGCAAGTACATAAGGACTATACCTTCGTCTTTTGGCGCTCACTCCATAATGCGCCCCCTTTCAAAAGCCTGATACAAGAGTGCATATCGTTCTTCTCCCAGCAGCAGCAAGCGGTCCTCCCAGCAGAGGTAGACAGTCAAATCTCTCTACTGATCGAGTACTTCCGAACCTGCCGCTGCCTGTTAGTATTGGACAACGCTGAATTGATTTTGCGAGAAGGAAGTCAAACTAGCCAGTATCGAGAGGGATACGAAGACTATGGGAGGCTGCTTCAGCGCATTGGCGAAAGCAAGCACCAGAGTTGTCTCCTCATCACGAGTCGAGAAAAGCCACCAGAAGTGGCGCGGCAGGAAGGGGAGACTGCTACGACACGATCCCTCGCCTTGAAAGGCCTGAAACCTACAGATGGACGGGAAATCCTCAAAGACAAAGGATTACACGGTGCCGAGCAGGACTGGGAGATGCTCATCACCCACTATGGGGGGAACCCGCTGGCTTTGAAGCTGGTAGGACAGGAGATTCGCGAGATGTTTCGCGGCACGATCAGCGCTTTTCTTACAGGAGGTGAACTGTTCTTTCGCGATGTGAGTGATGTCTTAGAGCAGCAAATGCAACGGTTGACAGCACTAGAAGAGGAAATCGTTTATTGGCTCGCCATCGAACGCGAAGCCATCACGCTGGACAACTTGCAAGTAGATATCGTCCACCCGGTGTCGAAAGGGGGACTCCAGGAGGCGGTGCGCTCCCTTGGACGGCGCCACCTGATCGAAACGAGCGCGGCTGGTTTTACTTTGCAGTATGTGATTATGGAATATCTAACCAATCGCTTTGTGGAGCGGGTGTGCAAGGAGATTCAGGCTCAGCCGCTGGTACTCTTTAAGCAGCATGCCTTACTGAAGGCTCAGGCCAAAGACTATCTCCGGGAGAGTCAACGCCATCTCATTCTTCTACCACTTCTGCAACGGCTCCTCGCCATTTTCGGTGAAGAAGCTCTTAAGCAACGGTTACAGAGTATTCTTGCAGACCTACGCATGAAACAAGACCAGCACCCCGATTATAGTGCAGGCAATGTGCTCAATCTCTTGATTCAGATGGGCTGCGCGCTGCAAGGATACGATTTTTCCCAACTAGAGGTGCGGCAAGCCTACCTCCAGGGAGTGGATCTGCCTGAGGTCAATTTTGCTCATGCTAATCTAGCAACATCAGTGTTTACTGATACCTTCGGCAGTGTGCTATCGGTAGCGTTAAGCCCTGATGGCACAATGCTTGCTGCTGGAATGGCTAATGCTGAGGTACGTGTGTGGCAGATGAAGGAGAGAAGATTGCTACCTCCCTGTGAAGGACATACCGACTGGGTACGCTGCGTAGCGTTCAGTCCTGATGGCAAGAAATTGGCGAGCGGAAGTCATGATCGAACAATACGTTTGTGGGATATACATACAGAGCAAGATATTAAGATAGAGCAAGATATTAAGATACTCACCGGGCATGAAAATAGAGTGAAGGCCGTAGCCTTCACTCACGATGGCACGTTGCTGGCCAGTGGGGGCGATGATAAGACAGTACGCATCTGGGATATACAAACGCGAGAGTGCCTTCGCATCTTGACTGGGCATCAGGATATGATCAATGCAATTGCCTTCAATCCCAATAATCATATCCTGGTGAGTGTTAGCCACGATAAAACTATTCGTGTATGGGATGCGGATAGTGGCTCTCTACGGAAAGAACTTCATGGAAATGGTGGCTTGATCTGGTCCGTAGCTTTTAGTAAAGATGGCAATACTCTCGCCTGCGGAAATGAGGATGGCACGATTAGTCTGTGGAATATGCATCCCTATGATTGCTTCCGGACCTTGACTGGTCATAGCACTAGAGTGAATACGGTTGCCTTCAACCCTAATAAGAGAAATATGCTGGTCAGCGGCAGTGATGATGCTGCTGTACGGGTATGGGATTTGAACGCAGATCCAAGCCGCTCCGTGCTGTCAACTGGACATACCAACTCGATACGTTCCGTGCTGTTAACTGGACATACCAACTCGATACGCTCCGTTTTTGTTAGCCATGATGGTTCTACTATTGTTAGTGGAAGTGATGACAGAACCATACGTATATGGGATGCGAACCAAAATCAATGTCTTTATACGCTACAAGGCTATAACGGTTGGGTACATTCCGTTGCCTTTAACTCTGGTAACTCTGGTGCATCATCACTCCTCGCTAGTGGGGGAGAAGACACGTGCGTACACCTGTGGGATGCACTGACTTATAAGCATTTGCGATCTTTACCTGGGCATTCCCATCGTGTTAGAAACGTCACCTTTAGCCCCGATAGCAACACAATTGCCAGCGCGAGCGACGATCAAACAGTACGCATCTGGAGGGTTGAGGCAGGTACCTGCCTCTCGCTATTGCGAGGCCATAAGCAGCGCGTACGCTCGGTGGCCTTTAGCCCCGATAACAGCAAAATCGCCAGCGCGAGTGACGATCAAACGGTGCGCATTTGGGAGGTCGAAACAGACAAGTGCCTCAAGACTCTTCAAGGACACTCAAGCCGGGTTTATTCTGTGGCCTGGAGCCGAAACGGTAACTTTCTTGCCAGTAGTAGTGAAGATGAGAAAATCTGTTTGTGGAACGCACGTACCTACAAGTTTCTCACAGTCTTCTCTGGACATAAAGGAAGGGTCTGCACGGTCAGCTTCAGCCCGGATAGTGCTTTCCTTCTAAGTGGAGGGTCTGATCTCATTGTGCGCCTCTGGAAGATATCTACACGTACATGCGTTCTCGAAATGAGAGGACATAGTGGGCGTATCTGCTCCGTTGCTTACAGTCCTGATGGACAAATGCTAGCCAGCGCGAGTGACGATAAGACTGCCTGCTTATGGAGTGCAACAACCGGTGAGCGATTACATACTCTATCTGGGCACGGTGATAGAGTAAGCTCTGTCTCCTTCTTTGATAATATGCTTCTCTCCACTGGCAGCTATGATGGCACAATCAAGCTGTGGAGACCCCAAACGGGCGAGCTAATCAAAACACTGAGAAGCGACAGGCCATACGAGCGTATGAACATCACCAACGTAAAAGGGCTAACCCCTGCGGAAAAAGCCACACTTAAAACATTAGGAGCTGTGGAAGAGTCAAAAAGTGAGTAGCTGAAGATTGCACCAGAGGCTTGACACATGGTGACCAATGTCAGTACAATACCCTGGCATACGGAAAAGACCGCCAGCAATGCAGCATCTTTGCATTGATAGACGTGGATTGATGTGGTTGGTGGCTCGCGCCGCGAGATAGCTTAGATGCATAACGCGCGGCAAGACGAGCCGGGAGGAGTTCTTCGCGCCTTGGATGTACATGTAGAACATATCGAACGTGAACTCGAACAGACCCTCAAAGACTATTTTGGACATGAGGCCTTTCGTGCCGGGCAGCAGGAAGTTATAGGGCACGCCCTGGCCGGGCGCGATGCTTTCGTGCTGATGCCGACCGGCGGCGGGAAGTCGCTGACCTACCAGTTGCCGGCCCTGCTGTTGCCTGGCCTGACGATAGTGGTCTCGCCGCTGATCGCGCTGATGCAGGATCAGGTAGACCGGCTGCTGGCCAACGGCATCGCGGCGGCATTCATCAATAGCTCGCTCAGCACCTATGAGCGTACCCAGCGCGAGCGTGATGCCGCCTCCGGCAGGCTTAAGCTGCTCTACGTCGCCCCTGAACGGCTGTTGAGCGACTCATTCCTCCTCTTCCTCGACGAGATCCAGCATAACATGGGCCTGTCTCTGCTGGCGGTCGATGAGGCGCACTGCGTCAGCGAGTGGGGACACGATTTTCGCCCGGAGTACCGCCAGTTGGGCAAGCTGCGCACGCGCTACCCAGGGGTGCCCATGCTGGCCCTGACAGCGACGGCGACCGAGCGCGTGCGCGACGATATCCTCACGCAACTTCGCCTGCGCAGGCCTCATGTCCACATCGCCAGTTTTGATCGTCCCAATCTCTCCTACGAGGTGCGCTCCAAGAACCAGAAGTCCTACCGGGAGCTGCTGCACCTGCTCCGCGATTACGGCGATGCCCCAGTGATCATCTACTGTCATAGTCGCAAAGGCGTCGAGACGCTTCACGCCTCCCTTGAGCAGGATGGCATTCGCTCCCTGCCCTACCATGCGGGCCTGACAAACGAGCAGCGATCCGCGCATCAGGAGCGCTTCATTCGCGACGATGTGCCGGTGCTGGTGGCGACCATCGCCTTCGGCATGGGCATCGGCAAGCCGGATGTGCGCGCCGTGATCCACTACGATCTGCCGCGCAACCTCGAAGGCTACTACCAGGAGTCCGGCCGCGCGGGCCGCGATGGACAGCCCGCACAGTGCATTCTCTTCTTCAACTATGGCGACCGCATCAAGATCGAGTACCTGATCGGCCAGAAGCCCGATGAGCAGGAGCAACGCATCGCCATACAGCAATTGGCGCAGGTGATGGCCTACTGCGAAAGCAGCGTGTGCCGCCGCCGCGTCCTGCTGGGCTACTTTGGCGAGAGGGTGCAGGAAGAGAATTGCGGCAACTGCGATAACTGTATGCGCGAGATAGTAGTGGAGGACCGCACGCTTGACGCGCGCAAGTTCCTATCGTGTATCTACCGCACAGGCCAGCGCTTCGGCATGCGGCACATCGTGGATGTGTTGCGCGGCGCCAATACGCAGAAGATTCGCGATAATGGTCACGAGCGCGTCTCGACCTACGGCATCGGTAGAGACCTGAGCGCGGACGAGTGGCTACGCGTGGGCCGGGCCTTGCAGCAACAGGGGTTGTTGAGCGAGAGCACCGATGGCTTCCCGATACCCAGGCTGAACGCCTTATCGCGCGAGGTCCTGCTCCAGCAACGCATCGTCGAGATCCCCAGATCCGTTGAAGCGCTGACGGCGCCCGTTGAGGAGACCGAGGCGACACTGGCAACAGGTTCCAGACGCCCGCGCCAGGAGAAGACACGCGCCCGCATTACTCTGGCGCCCGAAGAGGTGGAACTGTTCCAGCACCTGCGCGCCCTGCGCAAGCAACTCGCAGACGACCAGGGCGTGCCGCCCTACGTGGTATTCCCGGATACCAGCCTGGAGGCCATGGCCCACCAGCGGCCTGTGAGCCAGGCGCAGTTCGCCGAGATCCCCGGTGTGGGCCGCAACAAATTGCAAGCCTATTTCGCGATCTTCACTAACACCATCCGCGCCTACTGCGAGGAACATGCGATCCCTATAGAGGAACCTTCCCAGGACGAGCCAGCTCAGGAGAAGACACCCCCGCCACGACCGGCACCGCCAGCCGTGACATTTGTGCCTACGCGCCAGGTCACGCTGGAACTCTATAAGCAGGGCCTGAGCCTGGAGGAGATCGCCCGCGAGCGCAATCTCAAGCCCACGACCATCGAGAACCACATCGCGGAACTCATCGAAGGCGGCGAAGTCCTTGACATCGAAGGCCTGGTCTCTCCCCAGCGCTGCAAAGTCATCGCCGACGCCTTCCAGCAGGTCGGCGACGCCCAGCTCTCGCCCGTCAAAGAGTTGCTAGGCGAAGACTATTCCTACGGCGAGATTCGCCTTGTGCGCGCTCTGATGCGCCAATCTCAGGAAGCTGAAACGTCTACGTAATGCTCTGACACAGTTCATACAACGGGGGAAGCTCCCATCTCGCGTAGGGATCCGGCTTGCCGCATCCGAAGGGGCCTCGCTTGCGCGGCCAGGGAGGAGGCCCCCAGGCACCCCAAGGGAGGCCTGACACGGATGCGGCAAGCCGGATCCCTACGCGGACGGGGAGCGGCTCACGTTTCAAATGAAGCTTGACAGAGCAGTACGAATAAGAGGTGCAACCTATGTTTACAGCCATCACTCAGCCACACTATCTCAGACAATGGGGGCGTGAGCATCTGTGGAGCGCGGGCGCGGGCGCGCATAGCGTGCTGCTGGCCGGGGCGGTCCTTGGCCCTCAGATCATTCGTGTGCGCTTGCTGCGTGGTACGCAGCTCGACGAGACACGATATGCGCTCGCCGATGGCGGACCTGGTACCCTGCCCTATCATTCGTGGCTCGTCTCTACCGGCGACGAGCAATGGCCCGTTTTGGGGGAGCAGGCCGGTGAGTTGACTCTACTGGAACCGTATCTGCAAGGCTTTGCCTGCTCGGAGACAGGCCTGCGCCTGGTGCGTTCACTCGGCAGCCAGGAGCGCATCTACGGGCTGGGCGAGAGCATGGGGGCGATGAACAGGCGTGGGGAGGACTGTCCCATCTGGAATTGTGACCCGCACGCGCGCGATACCGAGTCCATCAGGACGATGTATACCTCGATCCCCTTCTATATCGGCCTCCACGCCGGCACTGGCCGGGCCTACGGCATACTGGTTGACCATAGCGGGCTTGTGGAGATGGATCTGGGCCATGCCAGCGCGCAGGAGGCGCGGATCTCGCTTGAGGCCGACAGCCTGGTGGCCTATTTCTTTACCGGCCCCACTATGGCTGAGGTGCTGCGCGAGTATAGCAAGCTGACCGGGCAGATGGCGCTCCCTCCGCGCTGGACACTCGGCTACCATCAAGCGCGCTGGAGCTATCAGACGCAGCAGGAGGTGGAAGCCGTGGCTACACGTCTGCGCGAGCGCCAGCATCCCTGCGATGGCATCTGGCTCGACATCGATTATATGCGCGGCTTCCGCTGCTTTACCTGGGACCCCGAGGCCTTCCCCGATCCCGCCGCCATGATTGCGCGCCTCCACGAGCAAAACATGCATGTGGTCACGATGCTTGATCCCGGCATCAAGATCGACGACGATTACAGCGTATACCAGCAGGGTATGGAGCGCGATTATTTCTGTCGCTACCCAGATGGGGAACTCTTCACAGGCACCGTCTGGCCTGGACCGTGCGTCTTCCCCGACTTCGCGCGCGCCGAGGTACGCGACTGGTGGGGCGGACTCTACAACGACCTCCTCGATCAGGGCGTGGACGGCGTCTGGAACGATATGAATGAGCCGGCGACGCGCTCCCTGGCGCCAGTAGAGCGTCCAAAGCGCTATGGAAACACGATGGACGACGATGTGCTGCATCGCGCCGGCGGCGAGCAGCCCGCCGGACCGGATGGCCCAGCAGTCTCGCACGCGCTGTTCCACAACGCCTATGGCATGCAGATGGCTCGCGCATCCCGCGACGGTATCGCGCGCCTGCGTCCAGATACACGACCGTTCGTGCTCACGCGTTCCGGCACGGCGGGCATGCAACGCTACGCCGCTCTCTGGACTGGCGATAACACAAGCCTGTGGGAACATATCCCGCTGGCCATCAGGATGTGCCTCAATCTTGGTATGAGCGGCGTACCCTTCGTTGGCCCGGATATCGGCGGCTTCTGGAACTCCAGCAACGGCGAACTGCTTGTACGCTTCGCGCAGATGGGGGCGCTGGCTCCGTTCTGTCGCAACCACACGGCCAAAGGCAGCGCGGACCAGGAGCCGTGGGCCTTCGGTGAGCCATACGAGAGCGCCTTCCGCGCCGCTATCGAGACGCGTTACCGGCTCCTGCCCTACCTGTACACCCTTTTCCAGCAGGCAGCCATCACGGGAGCGCCGATCATGCGCGCGCTCTGCTATCACTACCCCAACGATGAACGCGCCTGCGACGAAGAGACGGCCTTCCTGCTGGGAGAAAACCTGCTCTCGGCCCCCATCTACGAGCCGGGCGCCACCTCGCGCAGCGTCTACCTGCCCCCCGGAACCTGGCTCGACTACTGGGACGGCACAGAATACCCCGGCGGCACCACCTGCGAGATCCCCGCCCCCCTGGACCGCTGGCCTCTGCTGGTGCGTGAGAACAGCATCCTCCCCACTGGCCCCCTGATGCAGTATGTCGATCAGCAGCCCACCGACCCGCTGACCTTCACCTGCTACATGGTCAGCGATGGCTCTGCCACCTGCACGCTCTACGAGGACGACGGCACCTCCCTCGCATATCGCGACGGCGCCTTCGCCCACACCACCATCAATTGCAGTGTGTCACGCGACTCCGCAACCATCGAAATTGAGGAGCAACACGCAGATTACCAGCCGCCCCGCACAGCCTACGATGTCAGCATATGGGTCGGCGGTCGCATCCTGCGAGAGCGCATCCCTGCCGGGCAGGGATCGACGACGGTGCGGATCGTGTTGTAGGACGCAGGATCACGGGGCGCAGCAGGCTTGCAGGGCGCAGGCCAGCGGCGCCCCTACACGAAAGAGGGCGTGATCGCGTCAACTTCCAGGGAGCGCGTAGGGTTCCAGGGCGACCGCGAGGGATCGCCCCTACATGTCCGGCCACGCCAACAACGCATCAACGTCGGTGTGCTGGGCACCTTGTTCCATCCCACGCGTTGATCCATGGGGGAATGGAGATGTAGGGGCGATCCCTCGCGGTCGCCCTGCTCCAACACCGCGCGCCCCCCATTTCGTGTACGGGCGCCGCTTCGGCTCCCCTTGCCCGCCGACAAGGCCTGCGCCCGGTAGTTTACGCCTCTACAAACGCCACCAGGCGGCAGAACGCGGCCTCGCCTCCGCTAAACTTCCAGGGGAAGCAGCCGACCCAGATGCGCTGGTCGAGGACTTCGTCGAGCATGCCGCCGGCGTTCTCGACGTGGAAGACGCCGTGGGGGAACATGGCGTAGTGCATGATTTGCAGGTCGTCGTCGGGCCAGATCTCCTCCAGGGGCTTGCCTAGCTTCTGGGCGCACTTGACGGCCAGATCGGGGCGCACCTTGCGAATGACCGTGTTCATGGGGTGATCCATGGAACCGGCGTCGATGGCAAACCAGGAGATCTTGCGCTCCAGCACCCAGTCGACGAACTCGCGCGTTGGGCCGGGATGCTTGATGAAATAGCGCGTCTCGTCGGGCTGCGACTCGCCATACCAGTTGCTGGGATAGTATTTGTGGTAGCCGGTATGCACTATCACGATATCGCCAGGCTGGATGCGCAGCCCGGTCTTACGCTCCCACTCCTCGAAATGCGCCGAGGTATAGATATCGTAATCGCCGATGCCCAGCGACTCCAGGTCCACCACCACGCCGGGGCCTACCAGCTTGTCCAGGGGGATACTGCCGATGTCCTGCCCGTTGGTGATGAAGTGCAGCGGGGCGTCCAGGTGCGTGCCGACGTGCAGGGTGGACGCGATATGCTGCCCGCCCACCTTATCGAAGGCCACGCGCTTGATCCACTTGATCGTCGGTCCCTCGTAGGTAGCAAAGCCGGGCGTGTGCATGTCCCAGTTCTGCGAGAGATCGACCACGCGCATGTTGCTCAAGTCAATAGGTTTCATGGAATAGTGCCTCCTCGTGAAATAGTGTGTTGTTATTCAGTACCGTTGCGCACCGCGTCCAGAATAATCTGGTCGATCAACTGTTCAACGGGGGCGCGATCATCGGTGAAATACACGGTTCTGCCCTGCTCTTCACGTATATTGCCTAAGAGGATACTCTCCTGGGCGATGCTGCGCAAGAGGGGGTTCTGCAAACCGGCGGTATTGAGCTGGAAATTGCTCAGCGCGCTGGGCGCGTTTGTGCCTATGATCACGCTATTGGTAAAGCGCGCGGTATCGATGATATACACGTTATGGAACACGGAGTGCATGGTCTGCGCCAGCGCCTCCACCAGGCGAAAATCTTTATTGGTGCGGCCCGCGTTGACGACGGCGACTCCCGTTGGCGTCAGGTGCGCGCGCACCTCGCTGAAGAACTCGCTGGTGGTAAGCTGGAACGGCACGTAGGGCTGCTGGTAGGCATCGATGCCGATCTCGTCGTATTTGCGGGTCGTTGTTTGCAAAAAGTAGCGCCCATCCTGGACGATCACGTTCAGGTTTGGCTCCTGCATATGAAAATACTGCCGCCCAAGGTCCACAATGGTGCCATCGATCTCAACGCCATCGATGGGGATGGGACCATAGGCCGCGTTGAACTCGCGTGGGATGGTGCCGGCTCCCAGGCCGATCACCGCCACGTTACGCACTTTGTCGGGCGTGAAAGGCGGCCTGTTGAAGTACGGCGCGATCAGGAAGTAGTCCCAGGGTCCCTGCGTCAGCACCTGGTCGGGGTTGTAGATAGAATGGATGCCCAGGCCCTCGTTCAAGACCAACTGCATCTCGTTGCCGACGCGTACCACCTGGATATAGTTGTAGGCCGACTCGCGCTCAGCGACCAACACCCCACCTCCATTGGTGCCGCTCGCCGGCTTGATCGGGCCATGCTGGCTGAAGGCCGCGAACAGCAGGGGGATGAGCAGCAGGAGTGTTAGCAGGCTCTTGTCAGGACTTTTGCCTTTCGCCGGCTCGTCAGGGAAGCGTGGCGTGCTGGTCCGTGTAGCCACCAGGCCAATGATAGAGACGACCAGCAGGGAGATGGCGATGGTATAGAAGGTGCGGTAGGTACCGATGGACGGGATGAGCCAGAGGACGGGCAGGAAGGTACCCAGGATACTCCCGGCGGTGGAGATGGCATACAACTGCCCGGCGGTGCGACCCGACTGGCCCACCTGCTGGATGCTCAGACGAATGGCGAATGGCGAGACGCAGCCCAGCAGGATCATCGGCGCCGCAAAAAGCAAGATCACCGCCACCAGCGACCCGTAAAAGACGCTCACCGAGTAGGTGGCGAAGGCGCTCAATGACCAGCCCAGGATCGGGCGCGAAATCAGGGGGATCAGCCCCACCAGAAACGCCGCCACGGTGGTCAGCCCATAGAAGACAGTAGCCCGCGGGTAGCGGTCGGCCAGGCGCCCACCCACGTAGTAGCCAATGGTGAGGTAGAGCAAGATGAGGCCGATCAGGTTGGCCCACACAAACAGGGAGGTGCCGAAATAAGGGGCCAGCAGGCGCGAGGCCGAAAGCTCGATGGCCAGCGAGGCCGCGCCAGCGACAAAGACCAGGAGAATAAGCAGCCAGCCCTGAAAGGTGGGGCGCGTCTTGGGAGCCACGGCGCCTTCCTCAATATGCGTCTCGCGTGGCCCAGGAGTAGTGATAGACATTACGAAAACTCACTTTCGTTGCGGATTCGGAGTGCTGTGCTATGTCTATGTGCATGCATGCAGTTGGGAGATGGCTCGCATTCTATCATGGATTAATCATACCATGCAATCGGGGGAATGCCCACCTTTAGATGATGGAGGCAGGGAGGCACGCCTCTCTACTAAATATGTTTCCATCCACTTTATCCTTCTAGCCCGATGTTGTGAGAACCTCGTATGCACCCGTCTGGATAGATGGAGGCTGGATAGATGTGGAGACCTTTGTGGGCCATTGGGGAGGCTTTGAGGTGCAGACCTTCAAAGAGGTATTGCGTGATGGAAAAGGGCATGAAAATGGGCGAATAGCGGATACGCTTATTGAACTGCAGGATTAACAACAATAGTAATAGTTTCGTCCTTTCCACATCCACTAAATACAAGTGATCCGTATCCTCCACGGAAGGAATGAAGCTGTGTGCAAATGTATGTAGAAGCGTATTCTGGCCTTTGTTCAGCTTGAGAGGTATCGAGAATCTCACAATATGTCCTATGAGATTGAAGGGTAAAAACATGAATATGAGCATGCTGATCCTTGTAGGTTAAGGAAGCAGTTTGGCAATGCTGATAAGCTGTCCAGAAGCAACTTCCGATATGCTCTGCTGTAGAAACGTCAGTAGGAAGAGCAGATGGAGTTGTTGCCACAATAGTTCCACACGCGAGTACGCCAGGTGCTTTTGTTGGTTGCCCAAAACTGCTACAAGCTGCTACCAGGAGGATGAAAAGAGGGAAGATCCACAAATACTTCCAGATGTCTAAATGTGGGTGTCTAAGCCGATTTTGTGTTTTTTGATAAAATATTTTCATTGCACGCTCCCCGTCAAAATAGGTTCTGCTTCTACAGTAATTGATGGTTAAGGTGGCGAGAAAGTTCCCATTGATATGGCTGAGTTATGAAAATGAGAGGAAGGAGATTCCTTCTCCTTCCTCTCACGCTTAACTTGTAAAAAACCCGAGGACAAAGACACCTGTGTTGGCATTGATAACGATACTGAAATGGGTTGGTGCGGAGCGAGGTGAGGTCGGCTTCCCCTGAGTAACAACTTGGGGATTCGGGTTGGTAAAAGTGACAACCCAGGCAGGAACATTTTCAATGACATTAGCAGGTTCTTTTGTTCCTGGTGGGGGAACGGAATTAATACTGGTAAAACTGGTCAAGAGTGTTGTAGCAGTAAAAGGCTGGGCGTTCACATAGGTTCGCGCAATTTTTACAGCCCGATTTGCCGTCAGTTTGACATTGGCAATTTGCGTTGTTGTCAGCTTCCGGAGAACAAACTGAGCATTGATAGTCGCTCCTCCCTCTGGAAGCACCATTGGAACCCCTGACACAAAGGTCGTTCCAGAGGCCAATGTGGCTAACCTTGGATCTCGATGGGTCGGAGCGATATTCGCCTGTGCTGACCCCGAATATCCACCAAGAGCGAGAATCAGAAATGTTGCGGCAATAATTGCCCCGGAGCAAATGACGATTCCCTGGAGTCTGATCGACGTAGCAACCTTTCTGCGTGTTTTTCTCATTGAGAAAGCTCTCCTTCTTTTATATCGTAGATGCATATTCAAGATACTCGCTTATCCCACACATAGAATGCATCACCTGAAGTACTATATGCACCTGAGGCCATGTCATTGTACATATAATTTGAAGCGGTAATGGTATGCCAGGAGCCATTTTGGAGATATTCCAAACTCCCAAAGAGGCTGTGGTGCTTGGTACCTCCGACGATATAATCTTCGTTGGAGTGAACTTCAGAAAACCATTCTTGGTCATTTGCGTTCCAATCCAGAAAGGCATAAACTTCTACCGTGTTATTGATCAACATCTCGGTGTACTGATTACTGGAGTTGTAGTAGGTAGTAAATTTATCTGAAGACCCCCAGTTTTTAGTGTCAGCTCCAAGCATAACTGGTTGGTATGCAGTGGAACTATCGCCATATTCGTAGAAGTAGTACGTGGTAGTAGTCTGACGTTACGATATAAGGATTAGGGACTCAAGCCAAAGCGCTGAAGAATGGCCTGTGGAGAGCCGAGAGCGGCGGGAAGCCGGCGCAGTGGCAGATGGGTGAGAATGGCGAATTCGGCGAGGTGGAAAATGCCATAGGCTTGCCCGATGAAGACGATCATTTTGTCGCGGTTTTCTTCGTGCAAGCGTTGGCGCCAGCGTGCCGTGCCTTCTGCGCCCAGCAATGCCGAACTGAGCGTCGTCTCTCCAGCGCTCTGCGCCAGGGCCTGCTGGGCGCTCTTGGCTTGCCACAAGCGAAAAGCGGTCGCCCGTGCCATCACCAGCAAGGTAAAATGGCACTGCACGATGACTGCCGCTTCCGTGCGCTTGGGAAAGCGCAACAGCTGCCAGGGATATTTGCCCTCTTTGAAGATGCCATTCTCAATCACACTGCGCCAGTCGTAGGCATCAAAGACCGTGAACGGGTCGCTGACCGAGGCATTGGTCAAATAGACCGTGCCCGCCGTTTTCGGCAGACGATTCTCCCATTTGCGCACCACGACGGCATTGATCGGCTGACCGACGTAATCACGGCGGTGAGCGTACTGCGTCTGGAGCACATCGCCATACTGGTCATAGCTGGTCAACGCCTCCAATCCCACCAATTCCGTGCGCAAGCGCTCGTCGGTGGCCGTTTTGCCATGGCCATGATGCACCACGCGCTCGCGTGCCTTTACCCGTTCCCCTTTGGCCAATGCTTGCGCGTCCTGGCTCACCGCCATGTTGGATTTCGCACAGATGACAAAGCGGATGCCTTGTTGATGCACGTTCCACAGGTCTTCGCCGTCCAGGTAGCCGCGATCAATGACCACCGTGCCAATCTGTGCGTGGGCTCCCAGATTGCGCTGCGCCTGCTCGAGCAGCGGCAGCAGCCATTTGCCCTCATAGTCCTGGATTTTGAGCACGTTCATCGCCAAGGGCAGACGTGTTTGCACCTCGATGAGCACCAACACCTTCCACCCGTAGAGGTAGTATTCCTCGGTCGCTGCTTCTTTCTGCCCTTTGATTCTCACGCTGCGGGTTTGCTTGAGCTTTCCGCAGCCCTCATAGCTGCGCGGGGTGGGTACTTTACTGCCATCCAAGGCCACCACGAGCTGACCGCTGAACAGACCGGCTTGCGCGAGCGATTGCACCATCTGGTTGAAGACGCGCTGCATCTCGTCCTCGCTGAGTTTGCAGATGTTGTTCGCCAGACAGGCGGCGCTGATGGGTCCTTGCTTCTTTTTCGTCGTGCGCTGCGCGTCACCGCGTTTGGTCAGTCCCTCTTCGCAAACGCGCGCATTGAAGCCCACCAACTCCATCAGGGCCAGATTGCTAAAGAGCACGCGTGGCAGTTCATGCATCGATTGGCCCCCAAAGAGCACTTTGAGCACATACAGCAGCACGAATTGCACCACCGGTACCAGGATACGTTTGACGCCCAACAAACGCATCTGCTCAAACGCCTGCATCATGCCAACCTCTTCCAGAAACGCAAAAAACTCGTCCAACAATCCGGCATCGCTGAGTTCGTGCATTTCGTCAATGGCTTCCCCGGCATACAATCCTTGTGCCACCTTGGCATCATCGCGGTAGGCTAGCTTCCAATTGAGCCGTTCTTGGATCACACTGGCTTCGGCTTCTGTGTGCTCGTCGCTGCCTGTTTCGCTCTGCATGCTGCGCTCTCCTCTTC
>JALYTT010000649.1 GCA_030854145.1 Chloroflexota bacterium
GAGCAGGGCATCCCTGGCGGGTGCCCTGCTCCAACACGACATCGCTTGCCCTCCCCTTCTCGCTCACCTGTGGGTGCCCTGCTCCAATACGACACATGGTCTATTTCCCCTTCATCAAGCTGTTCGAAAGTGATTTTGTCTCAATGCATGGGCAAGCCATCACCCCTACGAATTTAACGCAACCAGGGGCGCGAGGCCAGGTCTACCCGCGCGTACTCTTCCTGGGTCAGATGCCAGCCGAGGGCGCCCGCGTTTTCGCCGGCCTGGCGGGCGTTCTTCGCGCCGGGAATGGGGATCACCAGGGTATCGGTCGTCAGCAGCCAGTTGAGTGCGACCTGGCCCATGGTCTTGCCGTGAGCATCCGCGCTATCTTTCAGCGCTTGCAGCAGCGGCTCCATGCGGCGGCGCTGGGCCTTGCTGAAGGCAGGGGTGAGGCGGCGTGGACCTGGAATGGCCAGGGGTTGAGCCTCCGTAAGGCGATACTTGCCTGTCAGCAGGCCTTGCTCCAGCGGACTGTAGGCGATCAGCGTGACGCCCAGGGCGCGGCAGGCATCGAGGACGCCGTTGGCTTCCGGACGACGGTGCAGGAGACTGTAATGCACCTGGTTGGAGGCCAGCGGGATATCGTAGCGCGCGAGACGCGCGTGGGCCTGGCGCATCAGATCGGCGCTGTAGTTGCTCACACCCACGGCCCGGATCTTACCAGAGCGCACCGCCTGAGCCAGCGCGTCCATGAGCGCGTTGACGCCCAGCAGCGAGTACGGCCAGTGGACCTGGTAGAGGTCTATCGAGGTGCGGCCCAGGCGCTCCAGAGTAGCATCCAGGGCCTGTGACAGCGTTTTCGTCGAGAGACGCCAGGGTAGCGGCGCGAATTTGCTGGCAATGATTACCGGGCGCCCATCTTTGCGGCCACACTCACCCAAAATGCGCTCGGACTCGCCACGCCCATAGATCTCGGCCGTGTCAAAGAAATTAAGCCCGGCATCCAGGCACGTCTCGTACGCCTGCCAGACATCGTTAAACGTGTGGGTCTTCCCATAGCCCCAGAACGTCTTCTCCCCCCAACTCCATATCCCAACGCCAAGCGGCGGCACAGTGATGCCCGTGGCACCAAGCTGCCGTTGATCTAGTTGAATCATCATGTATCCCTTTTGTATGATTGATGCACAATATGTGGTCCCGGACGCAAGGCATTACACCATCCCTACAGTGAATGTTGTCCAGACCAATTTATGTAATCATAGCACGTATGGGGGATTCAGGACCAACCGGCGCCCCTGGTGTTGGCGATGGCCAGGTAGGCCTGGCGCCAACAATGGGCGGCTTCGCGGGCCTGGCCCAGGTCCTCCAGCACATCTGCCCAGCGGCCATAGAGTTCGGCGAGATCAGCATTGGCCTGTGTCTGAGAGAGCGATCTGCCGGCCCGCTCAAACCAGGTACAGGCACGCTCCAATAATGTGCTCCGCATCTCGCACGCGCTTGCCGGCATACGGGCCTCGGCCGCCAGCACTTTGCCCACGCCGAAGTAGGTGAGACCCCGTATATGCTCATCCGTAATCCGAACAGCTTCATCGATGGCGCGCTGGCAGCAATCTCTGGCCTCAGCAACGCGGCCTTCCGCCAGGTGCAGGTCAGCCAGCGCTATGTAATTTGCCGCGATCATGTTGAAGTTCGGCTCAATGAGAGCGATGGAGAGCGCCTGGCTATAGAAGTCGGCAGCCTCGGTAAATTCGCCGAGCAGGAAGGAGATGCGCCCCAGGAGGTTGCGCATGCGTCCCGCGAGAGCATGATTCGCTTTTCTCTCGTAGATTTCCAGGGCCTTTTCACCGGCAATGCGCGCATCGATCAATTGTTTTGAATACCTGTATGTATAGCACAGCCCATAGTAGATATGTGCCAGCTCCTCCTCATCTTCATGCGCTGTATAGAGAGCGCGGGCCTCTTGATAGTGATGCATAGCAGCTTCATAGAGTCCGAGCATTAAACAGGCCACCCCCTGTCCATAGTGCGCTTTATAATGGAGAGCAGCGGATGACATCTTCAGATGCTGGAGGTGCCGAAGACACTCAAGGTAGTGGCGGGAGGCATCACTATAGCGAGAAAGATTGACGGCAGCATCCCCCAATCTGAGGAAAGAGCGCGCCAGTTGCTCGCGCCTGGAGTGTTTGCCCGATTGCTTTATTTCTGTATCGCTGCCGCTGGTATTCTCTTGCTTACAGAGTGATAGGAGAATGTGGGTAGCCTCGTGCCAGCGCTGCTGTTGGGTATAGCACCAACCAAGGAGATAATCCCGTTCCTGCTGGTGCCTCTCCTCACTGGGCCGGGCTGTTTCGAGTATGGCGAGCGCCGCTTCGAGTTGACCTTCTTCGAGAAGCAATTGAGCACGGTAGAGCACCGTCTCGATTTCTGATGTGAGGTAATTTCCCGATGTTGGTAGTATAAGCATATCCCCCTCCTACGACATATACTTGCGCACACTGGCAAGTATAACACATCATGGAGCAGAGAGGTAGCTTACGGTCCCTAAAACTCTACACCGCTAAAAAAATATGACGGGATATCTTGCATCCCCACCACCGCGCCCACAGAGTGGTAAGGAGACTCCCGTCGATTAGAGTATACCGCAATTGACGTTTGTACACAAGATTATATAGTGATTTTAGTCATATTTCCTAGTCTCCCATGTACCTTTGCTATAAGCAACCCCATGTGATGAAATTTGATAGAGAGTGCCACCCATCAAATTTCATCACATACAGAATAGCCTCTTTCTCCTGTTTATGGATTAGTCGGCGTTCCGCTCTGCTCCTGGCCTGGCTGGGTGGCAGTTCCGGCTTCGGAGTTCGCGCTATAGATCATGTCAGACAAATCTTTGCGCGCGCGCTCGATAATGGCCCGTAGGCGGGGGAGCTGCTCTGGATTCTGGAAGGACATGCGTCCGGCAATGGCAAGCAAGCGCATTACCTCCCCGAATTCACCCCTGAGCGCCTGCATCTCCGGCTGCTGGAAACGGCCCCAGGGGCCACGGCCATGCATCCAGGGAGGTCCGGTGAACTCTTCTTCCGTCTTACGGCGATCGGCCAGAAAGGCGCGCCCGGCATCTGTGAGGCTGTAGACCTTTTTGCCATCGGCCTCCTGCACTGTAACGAAGCCACGATCCTCCAGCATCTGCAGCGTAGGATAGACCGAGCCGGGACTGGACGTATAAAACCCGCCGGACTTCTCCTCAAGCGCCTTCATCATCTCATAGCCATGCATAGGGCGCTCCTGCAGAAGCTCTAAGAGAGCGAATTTCAGATCACCGCGCCCGAAAAAGCGCCGGGACTCGCCGCCGGGGCCGAAAGGTCCTTCAGGACCAAAGGGGCC
>JALYTT010000195.1 GCA_030854145.1 Chloroflexota bacterium
CAGGGCGCAAGCCAGCGGCGCCGCTACACGAAAGGGGGTGTCTCTCTGGTGACAAGGCCAGCGAGGCAAGCCACGCGCTACGGCACGACCTCTTTCGTGTAGGGGCGCCGCTGGCCTGCGCCTTGTCGACCTACGCGCTGCTTGCTGGCCAATGCCCAGGCCTTGTTAGACCCGACGAGGCCTGTCGCGTCCTACAGCACGCGGCTACTCCCTGTCAGTTCCACCTCTGGTTGCGGGGCCATCGTCACCTCGATATCATCGTACTTCTTGACTTTATAGATGATGGTTGAGATGGCCCAACTGAGGATAAAGATGCCGATAATGATCCCGCCGAGCACTCCAAAGTCCAGGCTGACCAGGTAATTCCAGATCCCACCGCTCAGGTTGAACTCCATGACGATAATCGCGAGAACTTCGATGGTGCCAACAGCCAGCGCCACCAGCACAGAAATCAGGGTGATGTTCAGGTTATAATAGAGCTTACGGATAGGCTTGACGAACGCCCAGCCATAGGCCCCCAGCATCAGGATGCCATCGGTGGTATCCAGCAGACACATACCAGCCGTGAAGAGCGCCGGGAAGATCAGGATATAGGCGATGGGCAGCCCTTTCCCGGCCTGGGTCGCGGCGATGCCCAACACTCCCACTTCGGTGGCTGTGTCAAAGCCCAGTCCGAACAGGACGCCCACTGGATACATCTTCCAACTCTTATCCACCACCTTGAGCAAGGGGCGGAAGAAACGACCCATCAGTCCGCGCTGGTTCAGGAATTCATCCAGGGTCTGATCGTTGTACTCCTCGCCTCGTTTGGCGCTGCGGAAGGCCCGGAAGATTTCCCAGAGCACCAGGATATTCATGATCGCGATCAAGTACAGGAACCCGGCGGAGACCGAGAGGCCAATGAGTCCCCCGGCGCTCTTCAGGGTAGGGATTGCCGTGGAGATGAAGGTGGCGGCAATGGCAATGAAGACGGTCAAAGCTACTACGATGGTCGAGTGACCCAGCGAGAAGAAAAATCCTACCGCTACCGGCCGCTTGTTCTCCTGCATGAGTTTACGGGTGACGTTATCAATGGCCGAGATATGGTCAGCATCCACCGAGTGGCGCAGGCCAAAAGTATAGGCTATGAGCGCGACGCCCATCAAGGCTGGGTAGCGGATTGAGAAGCCTAAAAAGGCCACCGCCCAGGCGGCTATGTTGAAGACAATGAGCAGGACATAGATCCCGATCACCTTCCGGCGGATATCGTGCGAGCTGTCGTTAAAGACATGCCTCAAGGCGGAAATACCGAATTGACTGCTCATGAATCCTCCTCACAATGCGAAGAAATATACATCCTCTCAATTGAAGTATGCAATCCTTTTAAAGTATACCGTAGAAAGAAAGTCAATTGCAAGAGTTTCGCAATTGCAAAGATTTTCTGATGAGCGCATAGTAGCGACCCTTGTGTCGTCCTCTCCCGACGCCATGAGCGGCTGTATTTCTCCTCGTGAGATGACATTTGTCATCCCTATCTCATGATTGTCTTCACTAGATAGAGTGTTCCCAGAGCGGTATACTTGACCCATAAAATATAAAAGATAGTGTATGATCACAAAAGGGGTCAATAATGAATATAGAAGCAAAACAGACACGGATGTTTTCTCGTCAACAACCCTCGGTCCCTGGGAGGTTCGCTTTCTGGGCATTTCTGGTGGGGGGCATCGGTAGCCTTGGTGGGGCCATAGCCATTACGATCGGCAGCGGCGCCCCCAGTCGGGACATTGTCATCACAACGGTGGTTGAGCTAGCAGGTGCAGGTATCCTGGCGACCAGGTTCCGCTGGGCGCCAGTGCTGAGTACCCTGCTGGGGGGCTATCTCCTCTACCTGATCTTCACTGAGGCCTATGTGCTGCAAAGCCTGGTACAGCCAAAGACAGACCCCCAGGGCGGGTATGGTCACTTTGTAGGGGTGGTGCTCATCATCGCGTGCGCGCTCATCGCGTTTGGAGCCAGCATCGGAGCGGCGATACAGAACTATCGCCAGGGTGGACGGCAGGCCCCGCGCTGGCTGTCGCCGGCCCTGGGTGTGGTGACGGGCATAGTCATCGGCGCGCTGCTGATCGGGGCCGTCGCGCAGCCACCGGCCGCCGCCAGCACTGGAACTACATACACCAACGGCATTGCAACCGTGCATATGGGAGCCGGCAGTTTTCTCCAATCGTCGGTGACCGTTGCCAAAGGCTCAAAGCTCTTGCTGGTGGACGACTTTCCCGCCCTGCATATCCTCGCCAATGGAAGCTGGCAGAATGGGACGCCCAGCCCAGAACGCGAGCCAGGCGCGCCCACCGTCAGCAATATCCAGGTGCATGGTAACAGCGTCGAGCTTGGTCCCTTTCCCATCGCGGGCACATACCACATCTATTGCACGGTCCACCAGGGCATGACCCTCACAATCATCGTTGCGTAGGGCGAGGCAAGCCACGCCCTACAATCAATGCCCGCTGCCGGCGATGTAGGAGACGGCCTTCGTCCAGACTTGCGTTGCTACCTGCTTGCCGAGCACGCGCCCATCCTGGTCGCCTTGATTGAAGTGGATGCCACCATACTGGCGCGAGATGCCAGCTTCAGCCGCGGCGGCTGAGAAGGTAGGCCAGGAGAGGGTAACACTCTGCGAGGGCGCAAAACCAGGCTCGATCTGCGAGCTGCCCGGCGCTTCCGTGAAGGAGTTGCCGAAGGTATCGCTACCGGTAGCCTGCTGCATGACATAGGCGCTGGCCGCGCTAAATGTGCTGTGCCCCGATACGTATTCAGGGAACGGCGGCGTGACTACGATCGATTCCTGGTAAGGGATGAAATTTGCCCCATCCGGCCTCGTGATAGTTCCCTGGCCGGGTCCGCCCCAGCACACCAGCGGCTGGCCCATGTTCAGATAGCGCACGGCGGTGATCGGTCGTACATACTCGTAGTAGCGTTTGCATTCCCAGCAGGCGATGCCGGCATCGAATACCGCATTGCTGAGTATAAAGAACAGCAGGACATCATCAGTCAGAGCATGTTTGTCCTTCGCTGAGAGATATTGCGCAGAGATAAACTGGGCGAAAAGCTCCCAGTGGCCAGGAGGGGTCTCGGAGTGAGGACCGTTGGCCCAGTAGTCGGCAATGGTCTTCGTCGTGTCAGTCAGGTTGACGTTGTACTGCACGATGGTAGCGGCCTGGCCTGTGTAGGCCGGGTCACTCTGCACAGAACCGCTGGGCCGCACGGGACCGGCGGGCCGGAACTGCGAGCCTGATGTCAGCCCAAAGGGTGTGATAGTGCCCCAGTGCGGAGTCGTGTATTTTTGGGCATTGCCATTCACGATCAGCGGCTGCCAGTAAAGCGGATTGATCTGCGCAAGCGGCAGGTTGGGATCGTTTTTCGGAACATAGCCGGTCGTATCGGCATAGCCATTGAGCTGGTTCGACCCGTCAGCATGGCGGAACGTGAGAACCGCCTGGGCCGCTACGTTGCCGACGCCTGCCTGTGTGCTGACATTGGTAGATGTGTTATTGGGGTCGTAGCCTAGACTCTGCATCAATGAGGTAAATACGGATGCCTCAGTTGGGTAGAGGTCCATCATAGCCCGGTACGCAGCATAGCTGACCGCCTGAGACACATCCTTCGGTGCCTTCTGCCGGCGAATGCCATTGGGCCGTGTGGGCACTGCATGTGGATCGTAGGTGGCCCAGGCATCATACATGCAGGTGTGCATGATCGCCAGCGCTCGTGAGCCGATAGTCGGACCCGGACTGACATCGCGTATGGCCTGCAACGCTGCATTGTTCCATTGAATCGCTACATTGGGCGTTATCGTCCCACCACCACCGGCGAAGCTGGTGCCACGCTGGAGCCCGAAGAAGGCCCCTACCCCTGCTCCCACTACCACCAGGCCCGCTCCCGTACGCAGCACAGTGCGCCTGCTTAGCGACATTTTAAAAGGTGTTGTAAGATCAACTGATTGGTTATTCTGGACCTCAGGAGACGAGTTGTTAGCGCTCATCTTCTCTTCCACGTTATTCTCCTTCGAATAAAAGACACTGAATCGGCATGAGAGATGCGCCATAATCACGCGCTCTACATGACACTAAAAAACTCAACTGTTTGTTCAAAAAGAATAGACTTCTATCAATGTAACGATTTCTTGTTTTTCCCGGTAAGGCTCTAGTACTTTAGGAGATGTTTATTCAAGTTGTTCCAGAGTTTATAGATACAGCAGGCATGGCTCTACGCTAGAGGTAAGGAAGCTACAATTTACATTCTTGACAAAGAACATAGAAACCTGCTTAGCTGTTTGTAAGAAGTGAAGCAAGGAGATCACGATGACAACGAACGCCGCTACCCCGCAAAAACTCTACCTTTTGCAGCTATCAACTACAACGGTACCCAGACCAGGCCAGACACCACTGGAGATGGTCCTGGGTTGTTACCTCGTCGAGACCGGTGATGGAAAGCATATCCTGATCGATAGCGGCTTCCCGGCGGATGTCCCGCGGCTTGCGGGGACGCAGCCGGCCAGGGATGAAAAAAATGTGCTTGAGCACCTCGCCGATCTTGGCCTGCGTCCTGCTGACATCGATATGCTCGTCTGCACCCATTTCGACATAGACCATGCGGGCTATCATGATGCCTTTCCGCAGGCGGAATTCATCGTCCAGCGCGAACACTACGCCCTGGCGCGCAGCGGGCATGCACGCTTTGCCAGCGCGCGCGCTCACTGGGATCATCCGGCTCTGCGCTACCGGCTGATTGATGGCGATACCGAGCTCCTACCCGGTCTGACTTTGCTTGAGACCAGCGGACACACTCCCGGACACCAGTCGGTGCTGCTGCGGCTGCCGCAGACCGGGCCGGTGTTGCTAGCGATCGACGCGGTGATGATGCAGCGCGCATTCACCCCTGATCGTGCTGCCTGGCCAATGGATGACAATGAGGAGCAACTGCGCGCCAGCACGCGCAAACTCCTGGACCTGGTCGAGCGTGAGCATGTAGCGCTGGTCATCTTTGGTCATGATGGCCAGCAGTGGCAAACGCTCAGGAAAGCGCCGGACTATTACGACTAAACCATGAGACAGAAGGTGAGCCTGAGTATCTATCGGATGGGGAAACGGAAAAGTCACTCCCTACCTTTATGTACTTGCATGGCTCGGCAGTAAAAAGCGCTCGATCTGCGCTTGCAGTTCAACAAGATTGAAAGGCTTGATAAGATAGCTCGCGGCCCCGTGCCGGTAGCCTTCTTGTATCTCGCTATGCTGAGCAAACGCGCTCATGAGAATAATGGGGATATGGGCCAGGTGGGGCATGGACTTCAGTTGGTCCGCCAAGTGAAAACCATCGCAGTTGGGCATAGAGACATCGGCGAAGATCAGGTCCGGGCGCTCGCGCTCGATAAGCTCCATGCCCTCGACGCCATCGGATGCAATGTATATCGCGTGTTCGCTTGCGCGTAACATGATGCTGATCAGTTTCTGAATGCGTTTCTCGTCTTCACAAAAAATGATTTTTGCCATTCTTCTTCTCCAGCTAGCCAGAGACATGGCCCCCGCAAGGGAGGGCTACTACATATAGGCCGTCACATGAGGTAGGTCAGTGGACTCATATTTATTTTCACTTCTCACTATCGGCTCAACTGGTCAGATAGTTGAATCTGGCAAGCCAGCACTTGCGGGCAATGCCGGCGGAAACGGGAGCATCACATGAAAAATAGACCCCCCTCGTGGATAGCTCTCGATCCACACGTTGCCACCATGCATCTCTATAATCTTTTGGGCAATGGATAATTCAAGACCCGTCCCGCAGGGAGGATGTGTGGTATCGGACGCGACGCGAGTGTACTGCGCGAAAACCTCATCTCGCCTGTCTGCGAGTATATCTATACCCTGATCGCGGATGGAGAGATGGAAGAAGTCGTTCACACGCTCGCTGCCCACGAGCATAGCGCCTCCATCAGGTGTATACTTACTTGCCTTATTCAGCAAGTTCGTCACCATCCGGGTTAATTGATCCGCGTCACCGTTGAGGGAAGGGAGCTGATTGTCGAGGTGAAGATGGATGCCATGAGGGATAGCGAGACGCTCCTGTACAACTGCCTCTTCAATGAGCGCATTCAGATGAATGTATGTTAATGCAAGCTCCATCTGCCCCACTTCCATACGTTCAAGTTCCAGTATGTCAGTAATCAAGTGGGTCATCTTTTGAGCGCCATGATAGATATCGGTCGCAAACTCTTTTATCTCCTCGGGGCTGCATTCTGTGCCACGCATCAGGTCGCTGAAGCCCACAATACTGGTCAGCGCGCTTTTAAAGTCATGGCTGACAAGCGAGACAAACTCTTTCTGTCGCTTATTCGTCTTCTCTAGCTCAGCATTCTGCTTCACCAGTCTGGAGAGGCTTTCGCGGTCAGCCGCCGTATCGATAAATGAATTCACTGTTTGCATCCTTCCGCGTTTTCATAGGCCTTCAGGCAGCCATGGGTCGGCCAGCGCCTCTACGTGATGCGAGTTACGATGCGGTTTTTTTCTGACGTCTTCTTCAGCACAGGCGGGGCATTGACGGAGAATGGAAGCAAGACATGGAAAATAGACCCCTCGCCCAGGTGGCTCTCCACCCATATTTTGCCGCCATGCAGACCGATAATCTCGCGTACAATAGATAACCCCAGTCCCGCTCCGCTGATATTGCGTGTTGTATCGGATGAGACACGAGAGTAGGGATCGAATATCTCATGCAGCTTGTCCTGGGAGATCCCTATACCGTGATCCTCGACGTAGAAGTGGAAGAAGCCATCTAATTGCTCGCTGCCCACGACGATAGTACCGCCGTCAGGTGAGTACTTACTGGCGTTGTTCAGCAAATTCGTCACTACCTGAGCTAATTTGTCTGCATCACCTTCGATGTGAGGCACAGTTGCGTCGAGGCTCAGGTGGATGGGATGCGTTATCGCGAGGCGCGCTCTGATAGCCCTCTCTTCAATGAGCGTGTTCAGATCGATACTCTCTACATGCAGCTCTATATGCCCTGATTCCATCAGATCGAGATCCAGCATGTCGTTAATCAGGCGGGTGATCCGGAGGGCATCCTCATTGATATAGTTCGCGTACTCTTTGACTTCCGCCGGGCTGCACTCTGTATCGCGCATCACCTCGCTAAAGCCTCCCATACTGATCAGCGCGCCCCTAAACTCATGGCCGACAACCGAGACGACATCTTTCTGCCTCTTATGCCTCTTCTCCAACTCCACATTCTGACTATCCAGCGCTATCGTCTGTTGGGCAAGCTCCACGTAGAGCCGGTTGACCTGGTAAAGTAATGCGCTCAACACAAAGATGGAAGCCCACAGGCTATTTGTGCGCGCGAAGTACCAGCCGACGGTATAGCGGCTATTGGCATAGAGAGTCAGTATAACGTCAAGGAATGTCGCGAGCGTGGTGACACCTAACCATATATGCATAATGGTGAGCCTGCGGAAGCGCAGGGCCAGGATGAGAAAGGCTATAGCCGGGATAGCACCACCGACCAGACCGAAGCCGAGGCTGAACAGTGGCGTAAAGACATTGTGCTGGATGAGTAGCGGCAGGAGATGAGAAGAATCAACCGCCACAAAAGCGCAGAGCAGCACGAGGATTGGGATAACGGTGACGAAGGTGAGCAGCAGTATACGTGCCGTACGAGGCGAGATATGTTTCATGCCATATCGTTTGTCAACCAGGAGATAGGCCAGGATACCGCAAGGAAAGCCGGTATGCCAGCAAACAAAGAGCCAGATCGCGGTCTGCTCGTTTGCGTGGAAGAGGCCCGTGGGAGAGAAGACCGCGGGAAAGGTCAATATATAGGGGATCACAGTCAAGCCCGAGAAATAATAGGTAGCCGCGAGCACGCCGAGCGCTAGCGTGCGTGTACTCATAAACTGGCCAAATAGCAGATAGGCGGTCATAAGGTCGGCGAAAATCGCGAGCATCGCGTAGGCTGGAAGAAACGCCGGAACATGCGCAACCGCCTGGCGTGCATATGGCAAGATCAGTAAGGCGACCAGCGTGAGCAGTGTACTGGCGACCAGTGCAACACGGTAATGTCCTGGCGATGCAGTGCTGGTCAGACTCTCAGCAAGGCTAAATTGGCGTTTCGAAATTGATTTCATAGATTCAGTATAGTTGCCATTGCAAATGTATGCTCCCCCCTCGCGTAGGGATCACTATGTACATGGCGGAGCGCCTTGCTTTATGGAACTGCCAAAGGTATAATAATTGAAGTGTCATCTCCAGTAGAGATAGGGAGCATATATCTTGAGCAGCCATTATTCAGCGAATTCAGGTGGCGGAGCGGCGGGGAATAGCGGTCCACCCATGAATCGTCGTGACATGCGCGCTACCAATGGCGCGCACTCTCCGCTCCCTGCGAGCGCGGACCGCGGATATCCAGGCTCGTTTGATTTCGAGGCTATGATTGCCTCGTTGCGTGAATTATTCGAGAACGACCGCCACGTAGCCAGCCAGTCCGATAGTGCGCGTTGTGGAGTGTGTTATCTCTATGGTTACCTCAGCGACTTGCAGTATCGCGAGGAAGGCTTCTACGTCTGCCACGATTGCGAGCGCACCCTTGGCCGCCAGCGAGTCCACATGCTCAGAAAACAACAAAAATAAGTTGGTTTCAGGCCTCAACAATGGTGGTTGTATCCTGGTTGCTCAGGGGAGGTTTGTCGGCCAGGGGCAGGATAATGGAGAAGGTGCTGCCGTGGCCAGGGCGGCTCTCGACCTCAATGCGCCCATGGTGCTGCGCGACGATCTTCTGCGTAATGTACAGGCCCAATCCTAAGCCGACGCTTGAGCCTGATTGTTTCTCGATGCCCGGCACCTGATAGAAGCGCTCGAAGATGTACTGTAACTGTTCGGCGGGTATGCCGACGCCCTGATCCTGCACCTCGACAACGCACGTGTCGTCTAAGCGGCGCAGGCGCAGGGTAATAGGGGCGCCCTGTGGCGAATACTTACGCGCATTCGATAGCAGGTTGAGCAGCACCTGGCTAATGCGGTCCACATCTACCTCGACCTCCACCGGATCAGCAGGCGCGCTAAACGTCACGTTAAGGGTCGTACCCGATGTGTGCTCCTCCAGAATTTGTTTGCAGAGCGTCACAAGGTCGCAGTGCTGGGGATGCAGCGCGAACATGCCGGTCTCCTGCAGAGAGGTATTGAGCAGGTCGTTGATCAGGATCTCCATGCGATGGATGGCGCGTTCCATGCTTGCCAGCTCTGCTGGCTGGAACGTCTGAGCCGCTCCCCGGCGCCTGCGCACTAGCTGCACCATGCCTTTCAGCGTCACCAGGGGCGTTTTCAGTTCATGCGAGGCCATGCTTAGGAAAACGTCTTTCGCGGCATTCGCCGCCAGCAGTTCGTGTGTACGTTCCTGTACCTGGGCTTCCAGGGATTGGGCATGCGCCTCTAGCGCGCGCTGCTGCTCGCGTATCTGACTGCGCATCTGATATGTCTGAATGGCTCGCCTGAGGGCCACAATGAAATACTCGCGATCAATGGGCTTCTGAATAAAATCATAGGCCCCGCCGCGCAGCGCCTGGAGCGTCAGGTCGTGTTCGCCATGCCCGGTGATGAGCAGCGTAGGCGTCTCCGGGCGCGACTCTTTGATCCTGGTGAGCAGCGCCAGTCCATCCATGCCGGGCATCTTCACATCGGTGATGATAGCGTCATAATCATTGCGCTGGATGAGCGCAAGCGCGCTCACAGCCGAGTCAGACGTCTCCACCTGGACCTCTGGCAGGCGCAGGGCCAGGGCTTGAGGCAGCGCCTGCAAGAGCGCGGCATCGTCATCAACGAGGAGAACACGAGGACTGTTCACACGCTAAACTCCCTTTCTTCTATGTCAGCGCGCAAATGGGGGAGTTGAATCAGGAAGAGCGCTCCCCCATCCGGGCCATTGCTAACCTGGATGGTTCCCTGGTGGTCCTTAATAATGCCATAGGTGATAGAGAGTCCCAGACCTGTGCCGGCCCCTACCTCTTTGGTGGTAAAGAATGGATCAAAGATACGTTTCTCCAGCCCGGCCGGAATTCCGGGGCCGGTATCGCTGATCTCCATCTCCACCATCTCCTCCGATGATGTACAGGTAATGGTCACTACCTTGCGAGGCACAACTGCCAGGGCATCGCGCGCGTTGGTGAGCAGGTTGATGAAGACCTGCTCCAACTGGATGGCATTGCCCATCACGGTGACCTCTTCCTCTGGAAAATGCATCTGGACCTCGATCTGCCGGAGACGCAATTGCTCATACATCAGGGAGATCGCGCTGCGAACAATCTGTTCGATAGCCACAGATTCATAGCTGACGGGGGCGGCGCGACCAAAGGTACGCAGGTGAGAGATGATCTCGGTGGCCTTGCGCACCTGCTGCATGGCGCTGGACAGCTCGCGCAAGATCTGTTCCGGGTTGGTGTCGGCCATGCCCAGCTCGACGAGGTCTATGGCGTTGCCAATAAACAGGCCGATATTGTTCAGCGGGTTATTGAGTTCGTGCGCCACCCCCGTGGTCAATTCTCCCAGCGTCGCCAGCTTGCCCGCCTGCACCAACTGCTCCTGCTTTTCGCGCAACTCTTGCTCGCGGCGCTGGACCTCGGCCGTCGTCTCCTTCAGGTCGCTCATGATATGGATCATGGCTTTACGGCTACTCTCCAGGCGCAGGTTCGACTGGTGCGAATCTTGTAAAATGTGCATCAGCGCGCGGCGCGAATTATCCAGGCGTTCCGTTTGGCTGCCCATGCGGCTGCGGTCCTGCTCATAGTCGGCCAGGATGTGAATCATAGCCTTGCGCTGGTCAGATAGCTTGCGATTCACCGTGTTCAGGTCGCTCAGGATATGAAAGAGGGCGCGGCGCCGCTCTTCTCCCTTGCGCACACGCTGCTCCAGTGCCTGTTTCTGCTGCAGCAGGAGCTGGTAGTCATCCAGGAATCGTCCATCTACCTCGCGCGGGTAGGGAGCATCCATGATCTCCAGGGACTCGCTACTCATGTAAGTTCACCCCGGTACTTGCTCAGCTCGCGTTTTAAGTTCTCTATCTCTTTCTCCAGGGCGATCATCTTGAGTTCTCGTCCGACCACTACCTCCTCAAACTTCTCCAGGTCCAGAATCTTCTCCTGGAGTTCCGACTTGGATTCTTGGAGATCGCGCACCACCTTCTCGTAGGCGCGCATATCGCGCAGGATGCCGATGGCGCCGATCACCCGGCCATCGGTGTCGCGCAGGGCCGAGGCATTGAGCGTAGTGGGGATGACCTCCCCGGAGGCGCTGCGCGGGTTGAGGCGCGCGTTACGCGTCACGCCGCGCTCAATGACCTCGCGCAGGGCCGCCAGGAACTCGCGCGTCTCCTCCGGGCTGATGAAGCGTGAGAGCGACTGCTCCAGCACTTCGTCTGGCCGGAAACCCAGCAGGGCATATACGGCGTCGTTGGCCTGTAAGATCTTGCCTTCCAGGTCCGAGACGAACACCGGGTCCGGCGCGTTCTTGATCAGGCTATCGGAGTAGGCCAGAGCCTTGTCCAGCTCGCGCATATCGCGCAGGATGCCGATGGCGCCGATCACGTTGCTGTTGGCGTCGCGCAGGGCCGAGGCGTTGAGCGTGGTGGGGATGACCTCGCCGGAGGCGCTACGGGGATTGAGGCGGGCATTGCGCGTCGCGCC
>JALYTT010000650.1 GCA_030854145.1 Chloroflexota bacterium
TGCTTTGGACATTAGCGGATACACATGATGAAAGGAGAACTGCTCATGTTTCGTAGTTTTATCGGGAAAACCATCATGGCCATATTCCTTGTTGGCGGATTGGTGGGATTATTCCTGTCGCTTAGTTATTATGCGAACGCTTCCCAGGCAGTACCCCATACGCCGCCCTCCGCAAAGCCCACAAATAGAGGGGTAGGCTTCCCTGCCATCACTCCGCACCTCAATCTAGCCCTCTCTCAGGCAAGCAAGCCCACATTCACTCAAGCTGATGTAGCTTTCTATGTCGGTCACCATGGCTCTCCTGTCGGCCCTCTTGTGCCAGGCGCGCATCTAACTATTCCCAAAATCCAGTTTACGACGGCCAACCAGGCCAGCCAAATTATGGCTGGAGAATCAATAGGCATTCCAGGCAATGCACCTGTTTGCTATGTGCTGCTTCAAGGCCCATTCCAGGCCACCAATGTGCGCTTGAGTCCTGCACTTGCATCCAAGTTACACGGTACACCTGTCGTGTCTCGAACTGAACTGGTTTTCGACGGACGTACCGGCAACTTGCTTGTATGGGGCATCCCAGCAGGCAATTGATAAGGGGTAGGGCTGGCCTGCTGGAGACTCTATTGAGTTTTCCCATCAGGTCAGCCGTTGACTCAGGCATATTCCTCTCTGCTTCCCCTCGTCCTGGCAGTCCCCCTTGCTTCCCACCCCGTGTGATGATATCGTGATGTGGTGATAGACGCTGCTCACAACAGCATATGTACCAGTAGAATGGGGGCAGAGGCTATGGCAACTGAACGAGTGCTGCGCAAAGTGAAGGTGGAGGGCGGCTACCTGCGCTTTAGCGCCGCCCACTTCATCACCTTTGGAGGAAAGTGTGAGCGACTGCATGGGCATAACTATGGGGTCCTGGTGGAGGTCGAAGGTGAGCTGACGGATGATAAGCTGGTCTTTGATTTCACCGTTTTGAAACGCGTGACCAGGGAGATCTGCCGTCGCCTGAATCATCATTTTTTGTTGCCAATGCATAACCCGCATCTCGAACTGAGCGCCTCCGTTGAAGAGTGGGAGATACGCTTTGGCGATAGGCGCTATGTGTTCCCGCGCGCCGATGTCATCGAACTGCCCATCGATAACTCTACGGCCGAGCGGCTGTCTGAATATATCTGCGCCGAGCTGCGCGAGGCACTCAAGGCCTATGATACCTTGAAGCTGCACTCGATCATGGTTGGCGTCGAAGAAGCCCCCACGCAGATGGCGTACTACCGTGTCTCTCTTGCTGAAGCATAAGTAGCATAGTATGCCGGTCCATTTTCTGGCCCTTACCAGGGTGGCTCAGGAGGTTGGGACGCGCCAGTACTGACGATGGGTAAAGACATCTCCTGGCTGATTGGCTGTATTCGCAACGAGTCCGGCGTGGTGCAAGTGTTCGAGCGCTTGCAGGATGAGAGCAGGACGATGCTGCTGCGCGTTCAGCCCCCTCATCTGAAGCACCCCTTGCAAATCCGCTAACGTGAGGCCTTTTTCGAAGGGTAATACTGAAAGGATGAGGTCGGCAAATTGCCGCTGAGCCAGGTGCCGTTCTCGCACTTCTGGTATTTCTGCTAGTTGTTCTGCTAAGGGAGCAGAAAAAATCACTTCTAAGGTACATGCCCGGTCACCTCGTTTCATGCATAGATGTTCGACGATCGCGACCTTCTCATGATAATATTCCGCGGCCCCCTCGATAGCTCCCAGGAGCAATACACAGAGTTTTCGCGGGCTGTCATAGATTAATAGCAGCCCGTTCGTGTTGTGAGGAAGCGCCCGGTACTGAAACACAGGAGGAGTGAGGCCATCGGGGATGCGGCTCATTTGCTTGTGGGCATCACGCATGGCCAGCAAAAGATCCCGCCCGCTATGGACCTGACTGAGTAGGTAGGCACAGCGGTAGCGGGTGAGACCATTCGTGATAAAGTAGCGCCCATATTCTCTCAATAACGTATCTACCGGTGCCCCTGTGATACGATTGGCCGCCGCTACCCCTGCTAACAGCGCTGCATCATCGTAAACGCGATTAGCTAGCGGCGTGGTAGCAAACGTTTCTCCGATGGCTGTGCGGTACTCCTGGAGGGCCGTTCCTCCAAAGCGCTCCGAGAGGTACTTTTCCCATGTAACAAAGATTAAGCCGTGCATACTAGAGACTCTCCTATGCTGACCGATTGATAATATTGGCGTGCCTGCGGTCATTATACAGAGATTGCACTTATATAAGATATCTGAATAGTACTTTGAGTTAAAGTATATAAAATTACGAATGTAATTATCTGTTCACGATACTCTTGAATCTCTTTCTGCCCCAGAGGAATAGATGCTTTCATTCAAAAAAGGCCTGTAAGAATAGTAAATGCCTTATATATAAAGGAATCTGCCGGGCCAGGGCTTAAAGGATGGCACGGGTCGAGGTGCAGGAAAATTTTCACATGATGAACCTTGCGTGCATACTTTTTCGTGCTAGAGAATAAGTACACAAGAGGCTTAAAGGAGGTGCAAATTATGTATTGTTCACAGTGCGGCTCTCCCATACAGGATGGCATGCATTTCTGCTCAGGCTGTGGCGCCCCACTCCAGGTCGCTGGCGGCATTAGTCAACAGCCCCCGCCGGGGCAGGCCGCGAGAGCTTCCCGCCGCCCTGGCAGAGGGCAAGACCCGTACCAGGACCAGATCAAGCAGCTCAAACTGCAAATCAAGCAACTGAAGTTGAATCTGAAACAGATCACTACCAAAATGGGCAATACGCGCTCGCAGTTCTATGAGACCGCCGCGTTCGTGCCACGTGGTTTCCTCAGGCACGGCTATAAAGAGATCGAAGACCTGCGTTTGCTCGGCCCGCAGCAGCAGAAACAGCAGTTGCAGCAACAAGTTATGCAGCTTGAGCAGCAACTTCTGGGCCTTCAACAGGCGCAGATGCAATGGAAGGGTCAGCAGGGATAGGCAAGAGGCCAGGCTCATTCAAGAGAACCTGGCCTCGCTCCATCCTCCGCCAGCTTCAGGCTGCTATTGTGTGACAAAGGTGCGCCCGATAGCCCTGGCGACCGCCTGCGACTGCGGCATTAATGCGTGGAACTGCTCGATAGTGAGCGATTGCGCGCCATCCTTCAGCGCGACATCGGGATTGGGGTGGACCTCCACGAGCAGGCCGTCGGTGCCGGCGGCTATCGAGGCCAGCGACATCGGGGCCACGAGGTCGCGGCGTCCGGTTCCCTGGCTGGGATCGGAGATGATCGGCAGGTGCGAGAGCCGTTTGATGAGCGGGACGGCGCTGATGTCCATTGTGTTGCGCGTGACCTTCTCGAAGGTGCGAATGCCGCGTTCGCAGAGCATCAC
>JALYTT010000651.1 GCA_030854145.1 Chloroflexota bacterium
CGCGTAGGCTACGCGGGCTTGTAAACGGCGCCCCTACCCTCTCTTGACTCTATTGTTTGTTTACTATGTGGTGTGTGGTTGTGTCGTGCCTGCCTGTGCGCTGCGCCATACATCAACCCGGTGTTCCACGGCCTGGATAAAGGATGCGATGGCATAGCTGTTTTGCGTGTGCGCGTAGGCGGGTATGATCTGACCGATAGTGGTCAGGTTGTGTTTGATGTACTGCTCGTTGATAAAGCTGTACCAGTCGCTGAAGCCATCTTCCCAGGTGTCGTACTGGCGATAGCCGTTCAGCGCCTGACAATGGCACGTCGCGCTGACCGGTGTGGGGATAGCGTTCAGAGCATGGGTGACGCGGGCCAGGCCCACGGTTCCGAAGATGCTGTCGTGCATGAAGAAGGCCAGCGCGTACGCCGGATCGATGCCATACTTCAGCGCATCATCGTAAAGTGCCTGCCCATGGCCCACGGCGGGCGAGTGATAGGCCGTCAGAACCTGCTCGATGAACTGCACGCTGATCGTTGGCTTGCCCAGGATCTTATAGCCATCGGGCGGATAGTATGGCGTGCCGCTTGGCGCGCTCGATCCAGTCGTCGACCCGGTGGAGGAAGGACCAGTGCCCTGCACGCCTATCTGCTGGCTGCGCCAGGCGTCTACGCTGCTTTCAACTGCGGCGATGTAGGCGCTCTCGTTGTTGTGATCGGAGGCGGGGGCATACCTGGGGATAATCGCTGCCACTGTCGTGAGACCCCATGAGCCTGCGTAGACGTTGCGAATCAGTTTGTACCATGCATCAAAACCGCTCTCCCAGCTCTGAAACGCCGCGTAGCCATTCACGCAGGCCGCGTCAGGGATGCAGCGCAGATTTCCCAGCGAGAATGTTACGCGTGCCATGCCCGCCGTCCCAAAAGAGCTTTCGTGCATAAAAAACGCCAGCGCGAAGACTGGATCGATGCCATAGGCCACGCCCTCATCGTAGAGCGCCTGTCCCTTGCCCGCCGCCGGCGAGCCATAGGCCGTCAACACGCGATCGATGAACGCGGCACTCACGGTAGGCGGACCAAGTACGCTATAGGAGGAGCCTGAGGGGGGAAGATTGGCTGCACGGACCGAAAGAGGGATAGCCAGGAAGATACATAAGACTATGCCCACCAGGCAGATGAGCTTGAGATAGCGACGCATGAAAGCCCCTTTCTGTCTTCTGCTCTCTATGTTCAGATTAATATATCTTTTTCTAAAATATGCAATGTGTGTGCAGAGGCGACCACCTGGACTCGCCCGCCCTTCCTAATTATGCACGAAAATGAGCGATCTGTAAATATGGCAGGAATAATCAGATCTGGTATACTTAGGGAAAAAGAAAAGAGGTTGCCCATGTCGATGAAACCCGGTGACCTGGAAGCCATCTCTGATAAAGAGCGCCCTCTTGATATGCTGGAGACCGAAAAAGTAAACCCTGCCACGGCAGACATTGACCGCGTGAGCCCCTTAGAAATTGTGCAGGCCATGAACGCGGAAGACGCCAGCGTGGCGGAGGCCATCAAGCGCGAGCTGCCGCATATCGCCAGAGCTATCGAAGAGATAGCCGCGCGCCTGCGTCGTGGAGGTCGCCTTATCTATATGGGAGCGGGCACCTCTGGTCGCCTGGGGGCTTTGGATGCCTCTGAATGTCCGCCCACCTTCAACCTCCCCCCGGATATGGTGATTGGTTGGGTTGCCGGCGGACCTGGCGCGTTAGCTGCCGCTCACGAGGATGTCGAGGACAGCGCCGGGGCCGGGCAGGCTGACGCGGCCCATCTCAACATTACCGAAGCAGACGCCGTGGTGGGCATCGCTGCCAGCGGGCGCACACCGTACGCCCTCGGTGCCATCGCCTACGCGAAGGCCAGGGGCGCGCTCACCGTCGGGATCGCCTGCAACCCGCAAAGTCCCCTTGAAAAAGAGGTCGCGATCATGATTGCCCCGGTCGTCGGTCCTGAGGTCATCACCGGCTCCACGCGTCTCAAAGCGGGAACGGCGCAAAAAATGGTCCTGAATATGCTCAGTACAGGTACGATGATCTTGCTGGGCAAGACTTTCGGCAACCTGATGGTCGATGTCCAGACCACGAACCATAAATTGTATCAGCGCGCTCTGAAGATCGTGCAGCTTGCCACCGGCCTGGACTGGCAGCAGGCAGGAGCGCTGCTACAGAGATCCGGCGACGAGGTCAAAACGGCCATTGTTGTCCAGCGCGCCAGCACCACGCCGGAGCTTGCGAGGCAGCACCTGGCGGCCCATGACCATAACTTGCGCAAAACATTGGATGCTCTGTCATGACACACAATCCGAGATATAGTACACCTGATGCAAACGCTATACCAGGTACCAGGGATGCTGAAGGTGTATCCTTCTATTACCTGGGCGTCGATGGCGGCGGCACAAAAACTCTGGCCATTGTGGTAGATGCACAGGGCCAGGAGCGTGGGCGTGGCCTGGCAGGGAGTGCGAATTATAACGCTGTGGGGCTGGACCAGGCTATCCAGCACATCCATGCCGCTGTTGAGCAGGCAGCACAGGTCGCCGGATGCCGTCTGCCGCTGCGCAAAGCCTGGTTAGGCCTGGCCGGTATCGACCGTCCCCATGATTACGAGGCGCTTCTCCCACCACTGCATTCGCTGGCAGAGAGTGTCCACCTGACGAACGACGCCGATCTAGCCTTGAGCGCTTTAGAGGATGCTGTAGGCGTTGTGCTGATCGCGGGTACCGGCTCGATTGCCCTGGGACGTGACGCGCACGGGACCAGCAGGCGCGCTGGCGGTTGGGGTCATGTGATCGGGGATGAAGGCAGCGGCTACGAGATGGGCCGCCTGGGATTGCAGGCCGCTGTGCGTGCGGCTGATGGCCGGGGTCCGCAGACCACCCTGTTGCCGATCCTCCTGAAGCGCTGGCACCTGGATAACGCTAACGATATTGTGGGCTATGTCTATCCCGATGAGGATAAAGCCACTATCGCGCGCCTGGCGACCGATGTGCTGACAGCGGCGCGCGAAGGCGACGAGGTAGCGGGAACTATCGTGCGGCACGCGGCGGACGAACTTGCGCTCGCGGTAAGCGTTGTCAGCAACGCGCTCGACTTCCCGCAGCAGCGCATTCCGCTGGCCCTGGGTGGTGGCCTTCTCCTGCACAATCCCGATTTTCGCGCCCAGGTCCTCCAGCGCCTTCGCCAGCAGCAACCCATCGGCGAGGTCGTGCTTGTCGAAGAGCCAGCCCTCAGCGCCGCGCGCGCCATCATGCGCGCGTCTTTCGTGTAGGGACGCAGGAAGGGAGGCCGTAGCGCGTGGCTTGCCTCGCTGGGGCGGCCAGGACGACGG
>JALYTT010000196.1 GCA_030854145.1 Chloroflexota bacterium
CCCTTGGGGGGCCTGTGGGGCCTCCTCCCAGCCACCCGGATGCGGCAAGCCGAATCCCTACGCGGGAAGAGGCATCGCCCTGATATCCGTGCAATGAACCTTGACAGAGCACTACGAAGAATGGGCGACTTGGGTTTCCCCTGGACAGTCTCTCTTGCAGGCACTACAATAAGGGAGATCATCTTTCATTGTCATTCCTTGGGTAGCAGGCATGAATGCATGCGTTTAGCATCCTCGGGTGAGAACTTCTTCCCACCGGTTTACTGAGATCGAGTGCATCACCACTACCCGCATCAGGGAGAGAGATATAGCTATGATTATTGTCTTACTGGCTTTGATTGGCGCGCTGATCGTCATGGCGATCCTGACGATTGGGCGCCTGGGATTTGGGCGGCGCGAGCGGTTCGTAGCCCAGAGGTTTATCCGCTGGTTTGTGGGCTACTTTGTGCTCAGCTTTGTGATCTGTCTGATCATCCTCTATTTAAACGCGCCTGCACTCACCGGGCCGTTCGGCGGCTGGCAGTGGTTGCTCTGGCCGCTCATCATTAGCAGTGCGGCGAACCTTTTTGCCTTCGCCCGGCCCGCTATGGGTGTGCTGGAGGAGGCGTCGGCTATCAGCCAGGGACGGGTGCGTCCGGTGCGCAGCAGCTCCACGGCGATGCCCACGGATGTTTCGCGGGGAGCGGTTGCCGCCGGTATCTTTGGCCTGGTGGTGGCTGGAGTCATCGGCCTCGTGGTAAGCGGCCTGATTGTCGTCTTTACCACCTGGTTCGATACTAATGCCAAGGCCCTGGCCAACATTCCCAACGTTACCATGCAGAAATCGCCGGTGTTGCCTCCCACCGACCCCCGCCATATCGTCCTTGTAGGACGCGACATCGCGTCCTACAAGGGGCAGCAGGTGCTGGGTTCCAACGGGCAGAACCTGGGCTCAACCTATAACCTTGACCCTGCCAGCTATACACTGCAATCGATCAACCATCACCTTTACTATGTGGCGCCGTTGACGTACAACAACATCTTCGCCAACCTTGCCAGTTCCACAACACCCGGTTTTGTGGTGGTGGATGCCGAGGACCCGCAGGCTCAACCCCAGTTGCGCGTGGCTCCGGTGCAGGCCGACGCCTCGCTGGCCTATCTACCCGGTGCGTTGTTGAACCAGGATCTGCTGCGCCATGTCTACCTGAGCGGGTACACCTATGGCCGGCTCGTTGATCCGACATTGGAACTCGATGATAGTTTCCATCCCTACTGGACGATCTCGTTGATGCAGCCAACCCGCGGCTATACAGGCGATGCACTCTCTGAAGTGCTGATCGTTGATGCGCACACTGGCGAGATCAAAAAATACCTGCCCCAGGATGTCCCCGCGTGGGTAGATCGCGTCATGCCGGCGGACACTGTGTCTCAGTACCTGCAATGGTGGGGCCAGTACCACGCCGCCCCCTGGTTCAATCCATCCGGAGCAGGACAGCAAACGCCGGCCAATGTGCCACAGTTGCTCTATAATAACGTCGATCAACCTGTGTGGCTGATCCCAATGACCTCGTCCTCGTCAAACGATAACTCCAGCACGGGTGTCTTTCTCTTCGATACCCATAAAAATCAAGGCACCTTCTACCCGCTATCCGGTCTGGGCATCGGTGACAACGTGCAGAGTACGATTAAATCTACACGCGCCAACATTCGCGGCTATGACGTAGATAGTTTTCAGCTCTATCAGATCTATAACACGCCCACCTGGGTCGCCATCTTTGCGCAGAGCACCAGCAGCGGCTCTATCTTCCAGGCCGTCGGCATCGTCGACGCCAGGAACCTGAACGGCAGCAATGTGCAGTACGAGACGACGCTTTCGGCGGCCCTGCAGGATTACCAGCAGTGGCTCACCCAGCAGGCGAACAATGGCAATACGCCCACAGGAGGTACCACAAAGACGGTCACCGGCAAGGTTCTGCGCATCTCTTCGGTGCAGCAGGGGACCAACACCATCTACTATATCCAGGTGGAGGGCCAGAACACCATCTTCACCGCGAACCTGAGCCTCTCACCTAAACTTCCACTGGTGCAGCCTGGTGATACCATCCAGGGCAGTTACCTGGATACCGGGGGAACTGTGCTCAACTTTACCACCTTTGATGACCTGAGCATCCGGCTCGGTGGAGCTGGTACTCCCGTGCCGGGAACGACGCCCACGCCGTCCATCACGCCTGCGGTTACGCCCACCCCTACTCCGAAGCCCAAGTGATGGATGGCACGTGCCAGCTTGTTGTGTCAGGCCGTGTTGACTCACGGCCTGACACAATTGTGATAGGTACCCGGTAATAGGTGAGCCGGGATGTGGAAAGAGAGGCAATGGATGCCCCATTACTTTACGCGCGAGGAAGCTGAGGCCTTGTTACCTGCCATCTCTGTCCTGCTGCGTAAGATCCAGGAACATCGCCAGGAGATGCAGCACATCGAAGCGCGGTTGGTCCACTTACGTATGCAGGCGC
The DNA here is from genome assembly GCA_030854145.1 of Chloroflexota bacterium. Next base: position 2,493 of record JALYTT010000196.1, read on the forward strand.
GCGGTAACGGCCATAATCTACACGCGGACCTGGCAGAAGCGCAGCACGCGTTAGCTCAACATATAGATGTTTTGCAGGAGAGCGCCAATGCCCTGGGCGAATTTGGCTGTGAGTTAAAAGATCCTGACCGTGGCTTGATCGACTTTCTTAGCCTGCGTGAGGGGCGCGAGGTCTATCTGTGCTGGTTTCTGGGCGAGGAGCGCATCAACTATTGGCATCCCCTGGAGACGGGCATTGCGGGGCGCCGCCCTTTATAACACGGCAGGCGCGATAAATCGGGTCCCTATGAAGGGCGAAGGTTGGGTAGTGAGGGAGAGATATGCATGCCAGATAGAACTGCGACGCTTGTAGGCATATACCGCCGCCCGGTATTGCTTATGCTTTCGATCATTCTGGCGACAAGTATCCTCCCTACATGCGAGGCAGGAACCCCTATACACAACCTGGCGATCCGCACCAGTGTGCCTGCGATAGCCAGGGTCACGATTATCGCGCAGGATGATACACTTGAAATGCCGGGGAGTGTCCCGGCCGGGCTGGCGGCTATCAGGCTGATCAACGTGGGGAGGCAGCCCCACCAGGCCACCCTGGCCCGGCTCAATGCTGGCACACAGCTCAGCCAGGTGCAGGCACTCCTGCAATCCAGCGCGTTGATGACCTCTCCGCGGCTCACCTTCGTGGGTGGTCCCGCTACTATACAGCCAGGAACGAGCCAGGAGGTGCTCCTTTTACTGGCGCCGGGCCAGTATGTGGCGCTGTGTTTCGTGCCTGGGCCAGATCGCCTGGCGCACATCAATAAAGGCATGATCGCGTCTTTTACTGTCACACCTGACGGCTATTGGAAGCGGGAGGGCGCGCCACACGTTGACCTAACAGTCGCGCTCAAGGATTATAGCATCGGGATGCCGGCCAGTATCACTACGGAACCAATCGTGGTGCAGGTGGCCAACGCGGGCCAGCAACCTCATGAAATGCAACTGGCCCGGCTGGCTCTTGGAGTGACAAAACAAGATGTGCTGGCGTTTATCGCTGCGCCATCAGCGAAACATCCGCCATTTGAGCTGGTGGGCGGCATGGGAACGCTGGCCCCCGGTACAACTGGCTGGATCATGCTGCATCTCGCGCCCGGAAACTACGTTGCCCTGTGTTCCATACCCGCCCCGGCCACCAATACAGCCCACCTCTTCCTGGGCATGATCGCATCATTCAGCGCGCAATAGAGGTGGCTCGCCCTTACGAGCCAGCATCCACAGGAAGGGGGTCGGCTCGCCATCTTCCTCGTCGGTGAGCACTTCGGATTCGAGGGGCGTGAAGCCGGTATGGCGCACCAGTTCGCGGTTGGTCTCGGCGTCGTAGCTGCTCCAGTACATGGGGGCGCCCAACCAGTCAGCTTCGATCACACCAGGGGTATTCTCAGTGCCCATTGTCGCGAGCAGCCAGCCGCCCGGACGCAGCCAGGAGGCGATGCGACAGAGCAGCCGAGCATGCTCGGAGCGGGGAATGTGGATCAACGAGTAGAAGGCAACCACCGCGTCGAACGCCTCAGGCGGGATAGCCAGCATCGTCATGTCGGCATGAAAAAACGTCGCGCCAGGCACATGCTCGCGCGCCAGGGAAATCTGCGCCGCCGAGCTATCCACCCCTGTTACATGGTAGCGCTCCGCCAGCATGCGCGTACACGGCACACCAGCGCCGCAACCCAGTTCCAATATGTTTGAACCGGGCGGCAACAGTTCAAGCATCTTATGTAGATAGCGCATACGTGCGGGAGAAGGTCCGCACCATTCGAGGTAACGCCGCGCGATCTTATCGTAGCCCTCGGCCACGAGACGCTTCGGGTCATCAACCATCACAGAACTTCTCTCCTTGGGTCGTAGGCCCCGGAATGTATCTGGATACAACCGGAGCGCAACCAGGTGACAGAGACAGCAGTCATCAGGCTTACTGATCAGACCTATCATGATTGGCCGGCATCTGGTCTCAAAAGGGCAGGGCAACGTATAGCCTATGCTATTGTACCATACTGATATGCCGTGTTTCAGAGAGGGGCGCCGCCTCTCTCCACTCCCCTTGCGGGGGAGAACCAGAAATGCGGTCTGGTTCTCGATGGGCCTCAATAAAAATGCTGCCCATAACGGACGGAGCCCGGTGGCTCAGGATGAGTGTGTCCATCCTGTACGCCCTGGCTGAGACTAGTTAGACCTTCGAGTGGCTTGCAGCAGATGGTCAGAAATCAACCCAACTGCAAGCCCATCCCCTTCAAGGGGATAGGGTGTCTGACTCGTGCGTCTCGCGCTTTTCTAGGATGCACGCAGGAGGGCTTCGACCTCCGCCGGGGTGATCGTCATGAGAGAGGCGATCGCGAGAGGGAGCGTGGGATCGCCGCTGTCTTGCCACAGGAGAGCGAGACGGGAGAGTGTGATGCTACGGTGATAGGTATCGTGAGCGGCAACACATATCTCCAGGGCGTGCAGCAACGAGGCGCGAGCGTAAGGCCACTGCTGCTGGCTCTGAGCCAGGAAACCCAACTGCGCATAGATGCTGGCCTGAGCAGAGCGGTCATCACCGTCGATGAAGATCTCAAGGGCCTGCTGGTAGAAGTCTTCGGCCTGGGACCAGTGGCGCTGCTGCTGGGCGACGGCGCCGACCTTTTGATAGAAAGAGCCGCTGTATCGCCGCCGTGTCTTTGCATCAAGATTCGTGTGGTCGCGGAGCAGAGAGAGCGCCTGCTGATAGGATGTCTGTGCGGCCTCACACTCCTTAAGTTGCCAGTGCCACTTGGCAAGGGTGTCAATGACACTGATGCGTTCAAGACCCACCGGGCCGGCAAGCGTGTCAGCAGGATAGGTTCCCAGGCGAGTGGCCACCTCTTGCGCCAGTGCGACGCCTCGTTGATAGTCCTGGGTGGCATCCAGGTAGTGTGAGACCGCGAAGTAGGGGTGAGCAATCGAGACCTGGGCCGCCAACCCCAGGTTCAATGCCGTCACCAGGTTGTCATACTCCAGCCCTGCCACGGTCCTGCCGAGCAGGAGGAGTTGTGGCTGTGTGGAGGTGAGGAAATGGTAGAGCACCTCACCTATCTCATCATAGTATTCACGAAAGCCGGTCTCGATCGCCTGTCGCGTCTCTGCCCGTTCTGGCATCTCCAGGCGGCGGCGCAGGAAGGAGAGCACGGTGGGCTCGATATGCAGATACGAAGGACTCGCCGGTTCAGGAGTGAGCAGCCCCCAGTTCTTCGCTTCCTGGATGACCTGTGCCCAGTGCTCAAACGGAAGGGCCCTCAGCACGGGCTGCAGCTTCAAGCGGTCGATGTATTTTTCGAGCAGATCCACGCAGAGCACCGAGGTGAAAGGGGCCAGGCAGGCGAGCACCTGCTGTGCCTCCAGTGAGAGGGTGCTGTAGGAATACTCGATGAAGCCCAGCATGCTCTCAATCTTCTCCGGGATCTGTGCGTTCTCAGCGGGGCGCACGCCACCAGTGTGCAGCGCCTCCTGGGGCGTCTGGCGTTCCAGATGGGACAGCACGACGTCCAGAGTCAGGGGAAAGCCTTCCAGACGCGTGTGGCGCTTCAGGAGGCGTTCGGCTCGCATGGACGCGGCCTGGGGGTCGAGGCCGAGCAGATCGGAGATGGTGTCCTGGAAGGTGCCTGGAGCGAGCCAGTCGTCGCCCCTGCGCGATCCCACCCCCACGAGGCTGCCGCCATCGACGAGATCCGTTTCGAGTGCGTCATCATCGCGCCTCAGGGCGAACAGAAAGTGACCCATGATCGCTCGGAAGTACCACCCGCCAGAGCGATAGCGATTCCAGCGGGTGTCATCTGCTGGCTCAAGAGCGGTGACCGCGCCCGCCAGGTCGGCGAGATCCTTGGCCTCCAACGTCTCTTCCGCACGGATCATGCTCGTGCTCACCTCATCGCCCACGGCTGCCCAGTGCAGTATCGCCATCGTGTACCGCGGACTCCCAGGCTCCAGTTCCTTGATGATCCGACTCAGATCATCGGCTTCGCGCACACGCGCGAGGAGATCGTCGCGATTCACACTCTGATCTTGGTCCATCGAATATCCTCACTCCAGCCAGTATGGCCGTTTCTCTATCATTACGGTTCACGCGAGAACAAGCGCTGGGCGATGAGCATCTATCAGCGTGAGTGGTCATCGTCTCCTGCGCTCCTCCCCGTCTGCGCCCTTCTCACGCCCTCTCAGCCGTCCAGCAGGGCTTCTCGCAGTCGGCGTATATCGCGACAGCACCCTCCCTCACCCCACAGAGAGACGATGGTGATACGCCTATGTGGTCCCTTCTGCAGGTCCAGCGAATGTTCCTTGACGGATCTGGATCACGTCTCCCCAGCGGTCCGGTGCAGCATGCCACCTCCTTCAAGGAGCATGCACACGAGGCTATCTGCGGTATAACAGGTATCATTGAGTAGAGGTGCAGTATAGGCACACATCTATTCCACAGTATAGCCTCTCTGTCCATACGTAGATGTGATGAAGCCCTTTTTGCGAATGATCTGAGGAAGGGGAGGCGTGACCAGCAACGGGCGGTATGCACTGCGGTATGTCCTGGCTCGATCGCCGTCCTCCAGCCAGAGAGCAACAATGTGGGAGCGGCCGCGTGCCATGCCTTCTTCCTCATCCCACAGATGCCAGCGATACTCGGTATCATCGGTAAACAGAGCGCCGATCTCGTCTGGATCAGAGGTGGTCCACGCGTGGGTGTACGTGTCGAGCCAGCGCTGCACCATCTCAGTGTCCATCTTCATGGTCTTTTTCCTCTCTGAGGATCGTCCTGGGGAGAGGAAGCGAGCACCCAGAACCCGCCTCCCACACGCAGGGTGAACAGAATAATGGGCATCACCTCGTGCTCGCAGGCCAACGAGCAATCACCAGAAGGAGGGCTGGCGGTGCCTCCGGTCGGCAGCGTTGCTCAACGCGCGACCAGGGCTAGGGGGGATATATAACTAGTTGTTGCACCTGGTGTGCCGCCATTCTTTCCCACATGGTGGCCACGCGACCAGGGATAGTTCTGCATGGAGTGTGCGAGTGTGTCATGAGAGGACAAAGTCACATCTTTCCGTTCTCCAAGAGAGCCAGATATAGGAGTTGTCACACGTCATGTCTCTGTCAGAAGATAATGGCCCTCCCGTGCGGTGCGTCATACGCTGTGCAATACAGTACCCATCACGCTGTGATGGCAGGTTGCGAAGCCAACCGAGGAGGACTGGCAGGCACCTCAGATGTGCAAGCGCTTTTCCGCACCGCACGGGAGGGCCATTGTCTTCTCCCATGTCTACGCACCTCCTCGTGATACGACTCAGGCCCTCATCCCCATCGCTCAGACAGTCCTGAACGTGGTGGGGGTGTCCTGTGCGTCCCTCTCAGAGCAGGGTACGGATGTCAACTCTCTTGCTCCTTGCCACATTGACAGGGGGGATATCATGTGACCTTCCATGCACCGACAGAAGCAGGGAAGGACGGAAGCTGATTCTATGGGAGAAGAGTATAACTCTTTTCCTCATACTCATAGTATATCACAAAAAAGAGGATTTACAACTATTATTTAAGCGCATAGTGATAGAATTCAATAGAACGAGGGGAAGCAGTTCCGTAAACAGGCTCACTTCGTGAACCTGCAATGAGCTCGCGTTTCACCGCAGCAACGCGTGATGGCTCTCACGAGAGGTGATCACAAGGTCATACATCTCACGTGGACTCATCTCCTGAAGCATCGACAACCCGCCGAGAAGATGCGTGATCGCTTGCTACCCAGTCTGGAATATCTGCGTTTCCCGCAACACCATGAGTCGCTCGATAGAGCGCCGCGCGCCGCGCATAGAGCCATTCGAGCAGGTCCCATTGCGCCTGCACCGTCAACTCAACCTGGCCTACCAGTCGTATGTCCTCTTGCCGCAGGAGAAGTACGCCATAGAGCGCTCGCGCCGCTATCCGTTTGTTATCTAGATCAAACGAGTCATCCGGCAGAAACGAAAAATCCCTCTTCACCTTGAACCCCCTCATAACTGCTCTGCCACCGCCTTCTAAGCAGGTGGATCACTCACCGTTCCACCGTCTGTCACTTCGTAGGCTTGCTCGCACCAGCCCTGATGATCGCCCTGGTCACGCAGCACTGGCGGTGTTCAGTGCTGTGTGATAGGCCGCACGGCGAGCACCGTCCTCGTCCGTTTGCTCCTTTTGCATGTACAGCGTCGTTGGCTCCGGCGAGTCGTGGAACGGCGAGCGGCCCTTGAATACTGACCTGCCCTCTTATGCGTCAACGAAGGGTTCATCGAACGTAGTGCCGTGATAGATCTCCTCCATCGAGAGGCGCACATCCACGCTGCTGAATTCAACCTCTTCGCCGCTTTCGTAGGAGGCATAGCGCCAGGTGCCTGGAAGGTCTTCATCGTAGCGCCAGATCTCCACAAAGGGGCAGGTCTGGCTGACCAGGGCAATTTCGGCGATCGTCGGACACGCCTGGTACATCGTGAGCTTCTCGGTGCGGTCGGTGCTCTCTGTCAAGGGGGAAAGCACCTCAATGACTAGACGGGGAGAGAGGACCAGTCTCACGCCCCTGCGGCGATCATACACGTTACAGGTCACTGTGACATCGGGCAGGTAGTACGTGCCTTCTGCCACCTGGACGCGCATATTGGAGGTGTACACGGTACAGGGCCCGGTGCGGAACTGCACGCACAGCCCCGTGAAGATATTCTCGGAAATCGTCGCATGTGAACCGCTCGACAGCAACCGGACTCTCCCGTGATGATATTCATACGTCCTCGTGGGAAAGAGATCCTCAAGCAACAGATACTCTTCGACGCTCATGAATTTCCCAGTCTGCGGAGGAACGTGGTGGGGATCACCACTCATTACGTCCACCTTTCTCTCTGACTGACGAGACTGGCGCCTCACAGATGCGCTAGAAACCTCGTTACGATCTCCTGTACCTGTACCCTGCTATGTGTACAGGAGGCTTTACGGACACACGTTCTCCACGTGGAAGGTCACTCTAAGCACATGCATGAGATGCTTCATGAAACGCCTATGGCCTCCTTTTCGCTGGAAGGAAGGGATGTGTGGGTACTGAGAGAGTAGATCACCGGTGTCGCATCTCTTGCTCCTCGTCCCAGCGACAGAGGGGATGTCACGTGGCCTTCCACGTCACAACAGAAGCAGGGAAGGACGGAAGCTGATTCTGTGGAGAAAGAACTGTCTTCTGCGTCTCTCCCACATTCAAAGTATACCATAGAAAAGAGTATTTACAACTATAATTGAAATTGAATTGATGTATATATATCGATATAAACATTTACAATAGACACATCTCCAACATATCCCTCGTGATATCGGGATGTCAAATGATACATCGTCCTTCATAATTTCTTGACGAGCATCATCAGCAGGAGATCTGACCCCTAATGTCACCAGGGACGTGATGGGGATGGATGTATTTTCCCTCTTTCTCCTGGCTTCTATCACTATACTCTTAAATAATAGTTGCGAACTCTCTTTTTTGTGATATACTATGAGTATGAAGAAAAGAGCTATACTCTTTTTCGCCCACAGGATCAGCTTCCGTCCTTCCCTGCTTCTGTCGGTGCGTGGAAGGTCCCATGACATCCCCCCTGTCATGGGACACTGAGCAAGAGATGCGACACCCGTGATCTGCTCTGAGAGGGAGAAGGAGAAACTCTGGTGAGATGCATTCCTCTCACGTGTATTGCGGAATGGTTCATCAAGAAGAAGGCAGGCCCGACGGCTGCTTCAAGAGGAGTGACACACCATGACCTACTTACGCCGAAACATTGCTGGTGAGCAAGAAGAGGCATGCCAGAAAGCCAGGCAGATTACCGCGATAAGCACACACTTTCATATTACGCTTGATCGTATCGACTGGCAGCAGTTCGGAATGGGGGCACCCGTGAAAGTGAACACTATCGAGATAGCGTCTCTTCTTGACCTCGGGCAACGCGACAGTGATGATGTTCTCCGTCAAATTCAGATCAAGCTGTTCGCGTGCGCCGCTCTCGACACCCTTCACGCTCGACGAGGCCTCAAAGTTTTAATGTGGAGCCCGGTCGACGTGGTGCAGCCACAGGCGTTTTTGAGCCTCTGGGTCATCACACTTGAGACTGATGAGCGCATCCCTATCATTGAATCGATCAGAAATGGACAGCGCGTCTATGAACACTACCGATTTGATGGAGATGATGAGCAGCAGCTTACCCAGCTCTTCGGACCAATGAATACAGGGAAGTATCACCGTGGGAATATGGTGACAATAAATGAGCATGAGCGCCACTATACCGGAGAGATTATGTACATCATTCCACCTGGTAAGATGTTCGCAAACCGCAAATATACATCACGGGGGTCCCATACCATTTCGGGAACGGCCTCTACGAACGATGTGGTAGCCAGCTATATTGTCGGTTGCAACGATGGCTTCCCTCATATTGTGCATCAGTCGCAAGTTATCCAGTAAGCACATGCTGGCAGTGAACAAAACACATGCACCCAGGACCGTCCCAGCGTTCGTGGTGCGAACGGATCACAGAAGCGAGAGGACGCAATATCGAAACATTGCTGACAACCTCTGCTGCGATCGCTGAATGGGTGCATATGATTGTCCATTCCTCACAGGCATGTCCACGATGGTGAACGGTTCCTCGAATGCGATGCGGATCGCCTGGACAGCTAGACGTGCCTCTTGTTCTCCGGCCGTTGGCAACAGTACCGCGAACTCGTCTCCGCCCAGCCGGGCGACTGTTCCGGAAACAGACAGGGCGAAGACAATAGGGCGCAGGCGAGCGCCTACTTGTAGCAGCAGCAGATCCCCTTGCTTGTGTCCAAAGGTATCGTTCACCTCCTTTGGAGGGGTATCGAGAATCTGTAATGCTCGCAGTGTCGCAAGCCTCTGCTTTTCATTGCCTGGAATAGCGGGTGTCTTCATGGCAGTAGTCCTTTGCCGGTGGTAGAGAAAAAGCTGGTCGAATGCGGTCTGTCAGTGCAGAACAGGAAAGTGGTCTCCTCATAACACTCGCTATCCGCAGAGACGCCACTCCATGACACTCAGCATACCAACCTGGACAGACCAGTAGTGTCTCTGTGCTTCTCGCTATTCATGTATCGGTACACAAAGGAGGAAAAAAACTAGGACCGTAAACTATCCTTGATGAG
>JALYTT010000652.1 GCA_030854145.1 Chloroflexota bacterium
CAGCCGGGTTCCGGCCGAGCAGGGACCGGTTGTGCTCAAAACACCGCCACTCTCTTTAACCAATTTTCCGGCTCGATGAAAAGATCGAGCCAAAACACTTGACAACGCAGACGGTATCTACGCGGATGAGGGCGTTTTTCCCGTGCCATGAAGCTGCACAGAGTACTACGAGCGCAGCAGCCGTTCCGGCAGGTACAGGTGATGCGCGACCGCCATCTCGTCGTAGATCGCTTCCGCCTTATGCAGCGAGAGCACCAGCGGGTGGCTGGCCAGCGCCGATCCCAATGTCCCGGCCAGTGTGGAGGCGATGAATGGACGAAATACGCTGCGTGTCGCGGGCCATGGTCATTTTGGCATAATGACCTTCTGACATCAAGTAACGAATAGGGTCCCCTTTGTGTGGTTGCGCATCTCTCTTCAGAAAACACCACAGCAGGCCGATTACGAAAAGTACAGAAAATATGCGTACAGGAGGTGACTGTTTGAGAAACATTACACGAAAGCTGGAGCGATTGCCGAATCCATCACAGCGACTACTGCGGGAGAGTGTGGTGGTGGCGGGAGTTTATGAGCTGTTCTGCATCCTCTGGTTGCTCCTGCGCCCTGGACCCCCACTGGTTAGTGGGCTGGTCATGACACTGCTGCTGCCTATCGGAGGTGTGCTGGCTCTCTGCATTGGTCTGAGGGGACGGCCCCCTGCTCCCCAGGGTGCTGCCAATCCTCGTTTACGCTTCGCCCAACGCTGGGGAACGTTCTGCTTTGTGCTGGGCGTCGGTTGCTCCTCGCTGGGCACCTTGAGTAGTTTCTATCTCATTGTAGTGCTCCGGCAATGGCCTATGCCGCAACCCTCTATCGCTGATGCCTTCTACCTGGTGAGCTACCCGTTCAGTTGGGGCTTTTTTCTGTGCCTGCCCACTCGTCCCCTGGGGAAGGGCATCATCCGGGTCCGTTTTCTCCTGCAAAGCCTGCTCATTGTAGTGAGCCTGGGGCTGGGTGCCTGGTATTTTTTACTCGGTCCTCTCTTCCTGACCCCTGCTGGCATGAATGCAGCAATCATCATCAACTCGTTCTACCTGCTGGGGGCGCTGATCAACATCTGTTTGCTGGTATATCTGTTCTCCCGGCTGAGCATGCCCCAGGTACGTGTCTCGCTCTTGCTGTGTGGCGTCGCCTTACTGCTGGTCTCCCTTGTGAATATCCTGGGGGTGCTGATGGTGATATGGCACAGTCTCGTCTTGCAGCCGCTGGATCTGGTGCTGTTGAGTAGCTGTCATCTCGCCTACGGTCTGGCCACCCAACGCCTGCGGCTGGCAAAGCATCACGAGGGAGCACAGGAATCTACGCTGCCGGGACAGGTAGATGCGGACCTGCGTCCTTTACTCTCTCCCTCCCTGCTCCCCCTGCTCTCCTATCTGCTGCTCCCCCTGGTACTGGCGCTGCTTCTGTTCGTGTGGAGTAGTGGGAAACAGGGAGGGCTTGAGTGGGGCGTCTATGGTGGAGGAGCGCTGGTGATTGTCTTGCTGTTTGTACGCCAGATGCTGACCCATCAGGAGATGCGCCACTATGCCACCACGACGATGGCATTAAACCAGAACTTACAGGAGGCCAACCAGCGCCTGGCCACTCTCGCCACCACCGATGTGCTCACCGACCTGCCCAATCACTGGGCGCTTTCCGAAGGCTTAGAGCAGGAAGTGGAACGCGCCCGGCGCTATGGCCATCCCCTGTCCCTACTCTTCTTTGATGGAGACCACTTTAAGAAGGTCAATGATACCTATGGGCACGCCACAGGGGATGCGGTACTGCGTGAGTTGGGAAGCCGGGCAACCAATATTGTGCGAGCCGGAGATATCCTGGGACGCTATGGAGGAGAAGAATTCCTGCTGTTACTGCCTGAGACCAATGCTCAGGCCGCTCTTGCGGTAGCCGAGCGCCTGCGGGCAATCGTGGCGCTGGCACCGCTCGCGCAAGCAGAGGTGGAAGGCGGGATTGCGATTACGGTCAGTATTGGGGTAGCCAGTTATCCAGAGGATGGAGCCACAGCCAGTGAAGTGCGCGACCAGGCAGACCAGGCCATGTACTGGGCCAAGCGTCTGGGACGCAACCAGGTGCGTACTGGTGAGCAGGCGAGAGTGGCCAATCAAGATGCAGCCCTTAAGGCGGAGACGGCTCATCTTTTAGAGCGAAAGGATTAGGACTTCATTCTTTGCATAATGTCCTATCTCCACCCTACAAATATGTTACATCCGTTGTTATATATTACCTTAAATACAGTATACACAACTCTCAATCTATCCAGGAAAGTTGTAGCTTAGGACACATAAGTTTCTGCTTAGAACTCGCTACAGGAGAGCTTATCTAGCCAAAAACATATTGCCTTGCCGCGTGGGAAAAGCTACCCTTATGAGGGATATGGTCTACACAGTAGAAAGCGAGAACGCTCATGTTGCAATTGCAGAATTGTCCAACTCCGTGCTTCCAGGGAATTCCTGATGGTGTCCTGGCCCAGCAGGCACAGAATGGCGATCAGCAAGCATTTGAGACCCTGGTTCAACGGTATAGTACTCCTCTCTTTAATTTCAGCTATCATTTTTTAGGCGATTACGATCAGGCATGTGACATCTTACAGCAGGTGTTGCTGCAACTCTATATTTCCCTGCCAACACTGCGCATGGAAGAGCCGCTGAAGCCCTGGCTCTTCCGCGTGGCGCGCAATCGCTGCGTGGATACGCTGCGGCGCAAGCACGCGCTGCCCTTTTCGGAGCTGGAGATCGCTAATAGCGAGGACGAGCTATCACCGCTTGCCGCGATACCCGATGGCACTGCGCTCCCCGAAGAGTTGGCGGAATTTCATGACCTGCAAGAGCGCCTGCAGCGGGCGATTGACGCGTTGCCACCTAAGTTCCGCCTGGTGGTACTGCTGCGCTATACCGCGCAGTTGACCTTTGCCGATATCGGTAAGGCGCTGGATATGCCTGAGGCGACGGCCAAAACGTACTTCCAGCGCGCCAAGCCCTTGCTGCGCACGGCTCTCAAAGAACAGTCCCAGATTACATCCATCTATGCTTGAAAATAAGGAGAGGGATGCCGCTGCTGAAAATCAGGAGCCGCAAGAGACGATGCAGCCCGCGTCCCCAGAGAAGCAGCAGACCCCAAAGAAGAAGAACTCCTTATTCAGCGTGCTTGGTCCCGGCTTCCTCGCGGGCATGGCGGGCAACGATTCATCGGCTGTGGCTACCTATTCGGTGAATGGAGCTACCAATGGCTACGGACAACTCTGGCTGATGTTGCTGTGGTTGGAACAGGGCGCAGGCCAGCGGCGCCCCTACATGAAAG
>JALYTT010000653.1 GCA_030854145.1 Chloroflexota bacterium
GCGTGGGGCCACGCGGGCGAGGCAAGCCATAGCCCCTACGCGGACCGGAGACGCATGTCGCCTGCATGTCGATCTAGACAATAGTCAGGAGCATCGAGGTATGTTATGATGACACGACCGGATGGCGTTGATACTTATTACCTCTCAGCTTCACAGGAGGGTAGCGCGTGCCACATTCTCGCAACAGAGTGATCTATAGCGTAAAGTGGCTTGCCAGGCTCGCGCTCTTAGCCGTGGTCTTGCTGATTGTGGCCGGGATTGTAGAACGAGAAGGGATGCAGGCGACGGGTGGCAGCACCCAGAAGCCGGGGCCAGCAACGCCAGGGCAACCGACGCCGGGGCCGCAACATCCACCTACTCCTATCCATAGCAATAGTAACTCCAATCGACCTGTGCTGGCCTTCTACTACCAATGGTACACACCCTCGACATGGGATGCCGCCAGGATGTCAGACCTGCCCGCGGACCACTACACGTCGAGCGCTGACAGCACTATTGATCGCCAACTCACAGAGGCCGCCGGCGCCGGCATCACAGGTTTTATCACCTCGTGGTGGGGGCCGGGCAGCTCTTCGGACCAGAATTTCAGCAAGCTGCTGGCCCACGCGGCGGCGCTAGAGAAGGCTACCGGGTACCATTTCGCCTCGACGATCTACTTCGAGAGCGATGCACCGGCGCTGCAAGGCACCGGCAACATGGCAAGCGGCCTGAGCTATGTGATCGCGCATTATGGCAGCGACCCGCACTTTTTCCACTGGCAGGGGAAACCGGTGATCTTCATCTGGGACCCGCTGGGCCATGGGCGCACGCTCGCGCAATGGGCCGCGATCCGCCAGCAGGTGGACCCGCACAACGCGCTCATCTGGTCGGCCGAAGGGGTCGATATGAGCATGCTGGCGGTCTTCGATGGCATCCATCTCTTCAGCGGCGGCTACTGGGGGCTGCTGCAAGGCAACATGACGGCGGTGGACCAGGGCTTCCGCGTCAGGATCGACGCCTACAATCGCGCGCATCATACTCACAAGATCTGGGCCGCGGGTGTGCTGCCGGGCATGGATGATACGCGCTTGCCAGGCCGAACTACCCCGGTTGTCCCGCGCAACAACGGCGCTAATTACCGCACAAGCTGGTCCGCCGCCATCGCCAGTCGGCCCGATTGGGTGACGATCACCAGCTACAACGAGTGGTTCGAGGGCACGATGATCGAGCCCTCCGTCCGCTACGGCACCCTGTACCTGGGCCTGACCGGGCAGTATGCGAAAAAATGGCATATTGCAGTCTCCTCATAACGGATCGTCAATAGTGCGGTGTACGGATGCCTTCTCGTGCCCCTCAATGAGGAGGAGTATACATGAGGAAAGCGAAAAATGTCAATGGAACATGCGTTAGGATGAACAACGTGTAATCTAAGAGGCCTCTTAGATTACACGTTGTTCATCCTAACGCATGATGAAGCCTGATCCTGCTTAAACGATATAGCGGTAGAGCGCGACGGCATTGTTTGCGTACGCGATGAACCAGAGGACCGGGCTGCTCTCGGTTGAGCCAGGGGTCACTGCCAGCAGCGTGCCCATGCCGGGGGATTTGACAAGCTCGCTCCATTTGCTGGTGGCCGGGTCATAGCGTTGAATGACGGGCGTACCCTGCGCCTGTGCGGGTATGCTCCCTGGAGCTACCGCGTTTGCTGGTGGGACATAGGTATTGTGTGAAGGCGCTCCCGGAACGCCCCCATTCTTTGAACCAGAGGGCACCACAGTGCCAGTTATTGGAGTGGCCTGGCCGCGACCTGGAAACGGTCCGGTGGGCAGACCGCCGGTGTGGGCGTAGACAGCGCCGTTCGGGGCGACAAACCAGCTCTGCACGCTTGCTGGCTGTGGGAGCGTGGGCGCATCGTGCCACGTTGCGCCGCCGTCGCTGCTCACATGCATGAGAAAGCTGCCGAGCGCTACTGGCACGTTTGTCTGCGGCTCGGCTATACGTGGGGACTGAGCCGCCATCGGCATGAGACGAAGCGACCCGCCGACGTAGAGCATATTCGGATGCGCGCTCGCCAGTTGGACGGTGTAGCCAAAGGGCACCTGTTTGAGCAGCAGGTTCCAGGTCTTCCCGCCATCGGTCGTCTTGTAGAGTTCGCCACCGAGCATACCCGGTGCAGGCAGCACGTCATTCGGTTCCACGACCGGCGGTCCAATGGGGAACAGGGGCTGACCCACCAGATCATAGATGGTAGAAGGGTTGCTGGGATCAACGGCGTAGCTGCGCACGCCCACTCTGGTGGCTGCGAACTTGCTATCGAGCACAGTCCAGGTATGGCCGCCATCGGCACTCATCACCAGGCGCGCCAGGGGCATGCTCCTCGCGGGCATCCGGCTTTGGGCGGTCGGGGGGGTGATAATTTGGGGGGTCCATTGCAGGCCGAAGAGGCGATCACCGGCGAAGCTAAGCTGCTGTACCGACCAGGGATACGCGGACTGCTTCGCGGCGCCAGCGAGCGCGGGGAGCACAGTCGCCCATGTCTGCCCACCGTCCGAGGTATGCTTTAGCTCGGTGAGCGCTGGCTTGCCAGAGCTAGCCGCGGCGGGTCCGCTTACAACGTAGACATCGTGGCTATTCACCGGGTTGACAGCAACCTGGCAGCTATTACCAATGTTTGCCTGGCCGCCAATATCCTGCCAATGCGTTCCAAAATCGGTGCTGCGCAGCAAGGTAGCATTGCTCTGGCCGTTCTGCCCGTTGGGCATGGCGCACATATAGAGCGTCGCCGGATCGCTGGGCGCGGCCACCGGCGCGGAGAGCGAATAGCCGCTGTGTACCTGGACCCATTTACCGGAGGGCGGAGCCTGTTTTGCCGCCAACTGGTGTCCCCATTGCGCGAACACCAGCGCACTTACACCAACCACCAGCAGCACCAGCACAACCGCGCCGAGGCCCGCGAACCAGCGCCCACGACGTGTCCCTGTCGCGGGCATACTGCCAGCTTCCACTCTATCTCGATGTTGTGTCTTCATACAATTAGTCCTCCATTCTTACTACACCGTCGCGTTTCGCCATCTTACGAGCCAGCGCACTTCCGACACCTGGCAGATGGTACGCCCGGTTTTTTCATCCTCCACCATTCCATATATATCATAATGACGTTTAGGCGAGGCAAAGAGTTCCCACTACCTCTCTATTACATCACATACATCGATAACTCACCCCTAATATAGCCCTCAGACGCTTTTTCGCTAAATACAGATTGACACGAAGCGCTGACAGGAATATAGTAACAATGGTATCTGCCAACGCGAGCCTCGTAGCGCGTGGCTTGCCTCGCCGTCCTGTGACTACCAGGAC
>JALYTT010000654.1 GCA_030854145.1 Chloroflexota bacterium
CCACGTTGTGACGCGTCTGCTCATACTGCGTGCCGGGATTGCCCAGTCCAATTAAAAGCTTCATATATCAACGACCATAAGCCAGGCGCACCGCCAGGTAGTGCGGCAGGCCAGCCTTGATGATTTTCTCCTGTGTCTTCTCAAGCGCGTAGGAGACGCGATAAAACTCGAACCCCTGCTCGCTATCATAGATCATAAATGCCGCGCGTGGATCGCCGTCGCGCGGCTGTCCAACTCCACCGGGATTGATGATCGCCCGGTACCCATCAGGGGTTTGCCAGGCGCCCTCTGGCGGCGTGAGCATCTCGTTCGTGACCTGAACCAGGCTCTCGCTCAGACCCAGCAGCGCCAGGAGTTCTTCGATCTCGCTGTTCAGCCGGTCCTCAGCATTGAGAATGTCGGTCTCTGGGGTCTTCCCCTCGCTCTGATCTAATGCCGTCATAATGCTATCATAGTCATCAGGTGCGTCTTCAGTAGACGCCTCATTCTTGAGCGCAAACGTCTCGTCTGGCTCTACCAGATCTGTACCTTTGTCTTCTTCAGCGATGAGAGCGAGTGGTTCATTCTCTTCCCCGGCTGTTAGCATGCTCTCCTCTTCAAGAGTAACATTCGTTGCCTGGTCGGCCGTAGCCTGCTCCGCGCGTGTTTCCAGCATAATATTGGCCTCTGCCTCATTCACAGGCTGGCCCGTGTCCGGGTGCGCGTAGGCGCTTTCGGCCTGCCCGGCCACCAGAGATGCGGCTGACGATGTCTGGGCGACGACTGTCTCAGCCGCTTCGCTTTCGCTGCTGTGATTCCCACCGTTTTCGGATAGCGCGCTCGCTTTCTCATGGGCCTCTTTGTTGCTGGCCAATGGGACAGTTGGCGCATTGGCGATAGCATCAATGTCGTCCAGATTGGAGGTCGGCTGGATGAAGATCGTGGGCAGGTGCGTATGTCCAACGAAGCAATAGCGACTGCTAAAGTGCTGAAAGCTACGCTCAGCCAGGACTTCAGAGGTCAGATATTCCCACAGCGGACCAAAGGGGCTGCCATGGACAAGGGTACACTCGACCACCTGCAGGCGTTCGGGCAGGTTGAGGAGAAAGGCCCGATGCTCCTCCGTCAACTGCTCTGCGGTCCATTCTGCGGAGATACGTGCGGCTGCGCTGAAATCCTCCAGGTCGATTTTGCCTACCGCTGCCCAGTCATGGTTCCCCGCAATAATCACATCGGTCCGTTCGCGAATCTTCATGATGCAGGCATTGGGATCGGGTCCGTAGCCCACCAGGTCGCCCAGGAACCAGATCTGGTCGATGGGCTTCTCCCCGGCGATCTCGTCGATCTTCTCTAGCACTGCTTCCAGGGCTTCCAGGTTGGCGTGTATGTCGCTGAATATAGCGTAGCGCATCTTCGTTACTCTATCCAAATAATTTTGAGCGTGTACTTCGGCAGGTGAGGCTATTCTATCATGTTTGTGGAACGGTTGCTAGCCCCCCGAATAGCGACTCAGGGCTTTGGAGTTTACCCGAAATACAGGATTTGCAGTAATAGAGAGGATCGCGATCCTTTGTCCTGAAGTGAGGAAACACCCAGCTTTATGCCCTCTCTTCGGTACTGCTGAAAAGCGAGTAAACAGGCAAAACGGGTAAACTCCAAAGCCCTGATAGCGACTCACAGGGCTACGCAAAAGCGTGCGCCGCACCTACTCTCGGCGTGACATGTTTCGTAGCTGCGTGATTTATCACGCTGAGGTACCCATGTCGTCGAGTTTGCCCACGCGTGATAAATCACGCAGCTACGAAGGACAGAGAACCTTTGCGTAGCCCTGTAGCAACTCATCGCTGGCCTTATAAACGAATGGGGAGGTTGCGCCGAATACGGCTCTGCCTGGCGTTTATTTTCAACATACAAAGTAGTCGTTCCTGTATATTGTAAGAGAAAGGGCTTCTATGTATCCAAGACAGTGGCTCAATGCCCGTCACTCGCGACGAGATGTGTTGCGCAACCTGGGCCTGCTAGCGGGGGCCGGCCTGGCGCTTGAGACAGGCGTATTTGTCGCTAGCAGGGCGCTGGCCTCCATGACAGCGGGGCGGAGATCTCCCATCAAGCATATTTTGATTGCCAGCCAGGAGAACCACAGCTTCGACACCTACTTTGGCTACTATCCACGAGCCGGCTCCTTCGGGGTACCCGCGAACTATACGCAGCCCGATGGCGCTGGCGGGACCCTTACCCCGCACCATGAGCCGTTTCCGCTCTCGCTGAACCCCAACCATTCCTGGCAGGCCATTCATAGCGAATGGAACCAGGGCACCATGGATGGTTTCTACACCACCGACGGGTCTACCGCGCTCGGTTACTATGACCGCTCCGATCTTCGCTACTATTACGCGCTGGCTGATGCCTTCACGCTGTGTGGCAATTATTTTTGTTCGCTCCTGGGTCCCTCTACACCCAATCGCCTCGCGCTTATGTCGGCTACCTCTGGCGGCAACACCACGAACAGCGTCGACCGGGGCAGCCTGGATTGGCCGACGATCGTCGATCTGCTGGATGCGCATCATATAAGCTGGAAATGCTACAATCTTGGCCTTGGCACAGGAACGTCGCTGGAGGATTTCAATGCGCTGGTCTATTTCAAACGCTGGCAGCAGGATAAGCGTCTGCTCTTTCAAGAGGATGATTACTACCATGACCTGGCAGCGGGTACCCTGCCGCAGGTGACCTTTTTCATCACCGCGGACCTGGTAAGTGAGCACCCGCCGGCCGATATTCAGATGGGCCAGAAGAAGATAGCCAGCGTCATCAATGCGCTCATTGGCTCAAAACTATGGCGGAGTTCAGCCCTCTTCTTCACCTATGACGAGGGAGGTGGCTTCTTTGACCATGTACCCCCGCCACAGGTTGATGCCTATGGCCTGGGTTTTCGCGTGCCCACCCTCGTCGTCTCCCCCTGGGCCAGGCGTGGCTACCTGTCCGGTCAGTTGTATGAACACAGCTCACTCCTCAAGTTTATCGAGCGCCGCTTTGGCCTGCCCACGCTGGCGAGCAGCAATCACCAGTTCGATACCTCGACGCCCGGCCAGAACAATGATGCTGCCAACGGCCAACCAACCGGCCCGGCCGCACCGCCACGTGATCGACTCACGCATCTTGGCGACTTCTACGAGGCCTTCGATTTTTCGCAGAACCCGAACTACTATCCGCCACTGCCGTCGTTGTAGTGCTCTGACATATTTCAATCTACCGGTGAAATATGGCTTCATGTGCCGAGTTGGAAATGAAGGCATCCCCCTTCGTAGCTGCGCGATTGATCGCGCGTGTCAAGCCAGGCACGCGGCAAGCCAGCAC
>JALYTT010000197.1 GCA_030854145.1 Chloroflexota bacterium
TGCCGCATCCGGGTCAGGCATCCCTTGGGGGGCCTGTGGGGCCTCCTCCCAGCCACCCGGATGCGGCAAGCCGAATCCCTACGCGGGAAGAGGCATCGCCCTGATACCCGTTTCATGAAGAGTGAAGAGCACTACGAAAGAGAAAACTGTCTCCAATCGGGAGCAGGACATCCTGTCTACCTTGATACACAAAACTGCACGCATTCTTCACCATCCTTAACCTCTTATCGACACATGCCGATGATAACGTAGTAGAAGCAGAATCCAAACGTAGTCAGGGGAGGTTGACCTCCATAAAAACAGGAAGTTGCTCATTAGTTTCTTAAAGAAGGCGGCATTACAAAAATGAAAAACGATACCCCTACCGTAGTGATTGGCGCAGGCCCCTATGGGCTTTCCATTGCAGCGCATTTGAAGTCGCAAGGCATACCCACACGTGTCTTTGGCAAGCCGATGGAGTTCTGGCAAGGCATGCCAGCGGAACTGTACTTGAAGTCAGTATGGAGCGCATCCAGCCTCTCAGACCCCGGCGGCAAGTACAGCATCACTCGCTATTACGCGGATGCCAACATCTCCCGGCAGGAACCTATCCCCTTGTCGCACTTTATTGAGTATGGCACCTGGTTCCGCCAACACGCAGTGCCGGATGTCGACCCCACCTATGTGCAGTCGCTGGCACACGATGGGCAGGGCTTTCACCTCGATCTGGCCGATGGCCGCTCAGTCAAGGCCCGCCAGGTGATTATTGCCACTGGGATCGCTCCCTTTACGCGCATCCCGGCCTTCGCGCGCAATCTGCCGGCCAGCCTGGCAACGCATACGCAGGCACATGGCGACCTCTCCTGTTTCAAAGGACGCAGGCTGGCAGTCATAGGTAGCGGGCAAGGGGCCCTGGAATACGCAGCCATGGCACACGAGGCGGGCGCCGATGTTGAGATCATTGCGCGCGGGCCTGTGCTATGGATCAACCGTAAGCTGTACACCCACACCGGCCCGGCCCGGCATCTCTTCTATCCGCCCAGCGATGTGGGGCCTCCAGGCTTAAACTGGCTGATCGCGTTTCCGGTCGTATTCAGTCGTCTGCCTGATGGAGCGCGCCAGCTTATAGACCAGCGAGCGGTGCGCCCGGCCGGAGCCACGTGGCTACGCTCCAGGGTAGAGGGTCACCTGCGGATCACCCCCTCGACAGAGGTGCGTAGGGCTACAGCGCAGGGAGACGGGGTATGTCTTGAATTGAGCGATGGCAGCACGCGCGAAGTCGATCACCTGCTGATGGGCACCGGGTATCAGCCTGACATTCATAAGCTGACGTTTATTGATGAACTTCTTCACCGGAAGATTCAGGAACACGGTGGACGACCGCTATTGAACGAGTGGTACGAGTCATCGGTGCCGCATCTCTACTTCAGCGGCGCGCTGGCGGGGCACACATTCGGACCCATCTGCCGCTTCGTCGTGGGATCAAAAACCGCGGCCGTGCAAATCACGCAACACGCGGCCCAGGCGGCATAGCGCCGGCAGGAAAGGACAGACCCATGCCACACCAACGCACTATGCCCGGAGCCGTCGTGCTGGGCAGTGACTTCAAGGCTTTAGGCGTCGTGCGCAGCCTGGGGCGGCGCGGAATCCCTTGCATCGTGATCGATAATCACCCCCGCTCCGCCTGGTTCTCGCGCTATGTCGTACGCCGGCTGCGGTGGCATGGGCCAATGGAGGGCCAGGCTTTCCTGTCTTTTCTGCTCAGTGCCGGCAAAAAGCTCCACTTGGAGGGCTGGCTGCTCATTCCGGCACAGGATGAAGTGGTAGAGTTGGTGGCACGCAATACCACGCAGCTCGCCAACATCTATCAACTCGTCACGCAGGCCTGGGATGTCATCCAGTGGGCGCTCGACAAGCGCCTGACGTATCAGATGGCCCAGGAGGTGGGGGTGGCCTATCCCAGGACCTGGTATCCGGCGAACGAGGACGAACTCGCCACGCTGGGGATTAGCTTTCCGGCGATCATCAAGCCCGCCATCTCCACACACTTGCAGTATGCGACCCGGCTCAAGGCGTTGCCGGCGCAAACCCTTGAGGAGTTGCGCACGCACTATCACTTCGCGGCTACGATTCTGTGTCCGGCGGAGATTATGGTACAGGAGGTCATCCCTGGTCCTGGAGCAACCCAGTTCTCAGTGGCGGCGTACTGTAAAGAAGGCGAGAGCATCCTGAGCATGAGCGCCAGGCGCACACGGCAGTATCCCATTGACTATGGGCTAGGCAGCAGCTTCGTTGAGGCCATCGAGATCCCTGCCCTCTTTGCGCCTGCCGAACAATTGCTGCGTTTCATGGGCGTCACGGGGATGGTCGAGGTTGAATTCAAGCATGACCTGCGGGATAACCAGTATAAACTCCTCGACATCAACGTCCGTCCCTGGGGCTGGCATACTCTGTGTATCGCCTGTGGACTGGATTTTCCTGCGATCCAGTATAGAGATAGTCAGGGGTACGCGCCTGTGCCTATCAAGCCACACTACGATCACCACTGGATACGCTGCCTGACCGATGTTCCGGCGGGCTGGCAAGAGATACGCGCGGGCATCACCCGCCCACAAGCCTACCTGCGTTCACTGCTGGGTAAAACGGTCTTCTCAGTGTTTGCCTGGAGCGATCCCCTCCCTGCCCTGGGAGATGGAGTTATAGCGCTTTCTCGTATCATGCAAGGTGTTTTCCGCAGAAGAGGGGGTGGAAGATGAATAGTCTGCGCCGGGTAGTTAACAATACCGTGATCTCGCTCGTTGGACAGGCCATCACATGGGCGTCTACCTTATTGCTCACGATTGCCTATGGGCGCTTTCTGGGCGATATCAAATTCGGCGAACTCTATTTCGCCATCACCTTTGTGGCATTAATCGGTTTCCCGCTGGAGTTCGGTTTTAATCAGCAACTCACCCGCGACGTAGCGCAGGAGCCGCACAAGGCGCCACGCTACCTCCTCAACACCCTGCTGATCAAGACCGCGCTCTGGCTCTTTCTCTATGGTCTCATCCTGCTCGCGTGCTGGCTCTTAGGCTATGGCCTGGAGCAGCGCATTATCGTGGCCATCTGTGGCTTTACGCTGCTGAGTACGGCGGTCGCGAACACCTTCGCGGCGCTGTACTACGCCTTACAGCGTGTGGTCTTCCCAGTCATCGGCACCATCCTTGAAAAGGGCATCTCCGCGCTCATCGGTATCCTGCTGCTGAAATATGGCGCCGGAATACAGGTCATGGCCTGTGTGCTGCTGGGCAGTTCGATCATAGGCGCGCTGTGGCAGGCCATATGTTTCTTCCGCCTGGTAGGGACAAAAGATGGCTTCATCCTTGATACACCGCTCATACGCCAGCTTCTACGCACAGGCATTCCATTCCTGATCTATGGCGTCCTGGGAGTGATTTATTATCGCCTCGATACCGTCCTCTTATCGCTGATGACCAACGTCGCCGTCGTGGGCTGGTACGGCGCGGGCTACCGTCTTTTTGATACGCTGGTCTTCCTGCCAAACATCGTGATTACAGCTATCATGTACCCGGTCTTCTCGAAGCTCTCTATCACCTCAAACGAGCAACTCAAGTTGGCGATTGAGAAATCCATGAACTTTCTGCTTTTCTGCGGCATCCCTACCGCCACCTTCATGATTGCGGCGGCGCCCAATATTATTGGATTTCTCTACCACCGGCCTGAGTTTACCAATACATTTCCTGTGTTGCAGGCGCTGGCTCCAGGCCTGGTCTTCCTGTATATCAATACAGTGTTTAGCACGATCCTTATAAGTACCCGGCAGGAGAAGAAGATCACTATCATGGCGGCGGTGGCCCTGGTCTTCAATCTGGGGCTGAATCTGTTCCTGATCCCCCTCTACAAGCAGGTCGGGGCCGCGATTGTGACCTCCCTCACCGAACTGCTACTCTCAGCTATCGCGCTGCTGCTGGTCCCACGGGCCCTGGTGCCGTGGGCGAGCGGACGCGTGGCCATCAAGGCGCTCCTGGCAAGCGCCGCGATGGCCGCCATCGTCCTGCTCCTGCGCAACTTTTCGATCTTTGCGATTCTCGCTGTGGCGATAGTCGTCTATCTCGGCGCGACAACGCTGCTCAGGACGATACCCGGAGAGGACCTCAGGGCGCTCTACAGAGCGATACGCTATAGAAAACGCCAGACATTGCCCAGCGCCGACCTGCCTGAACTTGAGGTAGTACTGGAGGAGGAGCGGCCAGGCGACGCGGAGGAGATCACTGAGAAGCGCCCTGCCACTTTCTGGCAGCCGCCACCAACCACTGATCTCCCTGAGCGTGAGCTATCCCAGGAGGAGTGGCCAGACGACGTGGGGTCTGCTACCGAGAAGCGTCCTATCCAGAAAATGAGGAACATATGAGGCAGATACTGGCGGCCACTATCAAGTATCTTACCAATCACCTTATCAACCATATCCCTGCGTATACCATACGCCATGGCTGGTACCGTCAGGTGCTGGGCTGGCAGATCATGCCGCGCGCGACTATCCTGATGGGGCAGCACGTGCAGATGTCGGGCGTGCGCAGCAGCGGCAGAAAGGTCTCCATCGGGGCCGGGACCGTCATCAATCACGGATGCCTGCTCTATACCACCGGGGGACTGATCATCGGCAAGAACGTGAGTATTTCAGCGGGCGCCTGGCTGGTCACCGGCTCACATGATAGCAACGATCCCCATTTCCCCGACACCTACAAACCGATAGTGATCGGCGATTATGCCTGGATCGGCATACGCGCGACCATCCTGGGCGGCGTGACCATCGGCGAGGGCGCGATAGTGATGGCCGGTGCGGTGGTCACGCGCGATGTGCCGCCGTACGCGATAGTGGGCGGGGTGCCAGCGAAGGTGGTGCGCCAGCGAGAGTTGCAATCTCCCTCGTACACGCTCGACTTCCGCCCACTTTTCGAGTAACGACCTTACAATAGCTTTACCAGCTTGACATCCTCCTCCAGAAATCCGAGGTGCTGGTAGAAGCCGCGTGCGTGTGTGTTGGCAGTTCCAGTGGCCAGCACGAGGAAGGGATAGCCCTGCTCGCGCGCCCACTGCTCACAGGCAACGACAAGCGCCTGACCAACCTTCTGCCCCTCCGCATCCTCACTGACCGCTAACTCACCGATGTAGGCCTGACCCTCTCCCGTAAAGTGCTGGTCATGGGAAACGCTAACGCAACCAAGTCGCTCTCCCTGCTCATCTTCAGCAACGAAGATCATGGTTTTTGTTCCATGGCGCGCCATGCTAGCCGTGAGCCATTTCCGTGCAGTCACGAGCATCTTTGCAGGATCGCGCCAATCAGAGATGCCGATAACCAGGCGCGGTGCCAGGCTCAACACAAATGCGCGATCAGAAGCGGCGAAAGGGCGAATGCGAATCAATGTATGCGTAAAGCGCGAGAGTTATCGGCTATCCTACATTCAGCGAACTCTTCTGCACAATATATTGACCCTTGAACAAACCAGGGTATGGAAAGAGTCGAACTATCTCCAAAGAAGAAAGGGTACAGGCTACACAATGAGATTATCCAGATTGCGCATGCTGTCTCTATGTATGATTGGCATTGTAGGAGTCATCTGTCTAACTACTTTTGCCGCCACTTCCAGACCTGCTTCCGCAACAAACAGAGCTCGTGCCACAAGTGCGACAAATTGCGTCTCTGCCACAGCCAGCTATCAGGACATGGTAAGCCAGTTTCATTACGATGCCAGCGCACCTCTCCAGGTTCAGGAAATCAGCGTCGTCAATAAAAATGGCGTCGCCATTCATGATATTACATACGTTAGCGAGGGCAAAACTATCTCAGCATACCTGGTTGAACCTGGCGGAAATGGTCCCTTCGCTGCTATCGAGTTCATCCACTGGTTGGCCTCCACGCCAGATGCCAACCGCACCGAATTCTTGCAAGAAGCCATCACACTCGCGCATAAAGGGGCCGTGTCTCTGCTCCCGCAAGGCACTTATCCCTGGATTGATAGTCCCGTGAATGCCCAACAGGACTGCGCGAACACCATTCAGCAGACTATCGCTCTGCGGCGCGGCCTGGACCTGCTCTTATCCATAAAGACCGTGGATAGCAAGCGCGTCGCGTTCGTCGGCCACGACTACGGAGCCATGTACGGCGCCATTCTAGCAGGCGTGGAAACGCGCATCAAAACATTTGTCTTGATGACCCCCATTGAACGCTTCAGCGCCTGGAATGTGCCTTTCTTCCTGCCTGCTCTCAATCCTGCCGACCGCCTGAAATACATCAATGATACAGCCGCCATCGATCCTATAAACTACATCGGTCATGCGGCACCCGCGTCTCTGCTCTTCCAATTCGCGAAGAACGATGTGTTCGTCGCTGAAGGCGATGTGTTGAATTTGACCGAATTGGCAAGCAAACCGAATACAGTCAAACTGTATGATACCGGCCATCACTTGAATGATGCAGCACGCCTCGATCGGCTATCATGGCTGATCCAGCACCTGCACCTTACGTAATCATAACACGATCAGACAGTTGGCTAAGAATGCAACGATCCAACTACCTCAAACCAGGCGCGGTTCATCGCGACCGCGCCTGCCGGGGTGGGATGAATGCCATCGGCGATCAAGTAGGCATTGATGTGGGTGAGGAACAGGCGGTACAGGTCCGGACCGGGAAGCAGCTTATTGGCGGTCGTCGCCTGGTCGATCATCATATTTAACTGCTGGATCTCTTGATTGACGCTTGTTCCCCGCGCGCCGGGCAGACGAACGGCCGGAATGTGCGCCAGCAGCGGGATATGGCCCGCGAGTTTGATCTTATCGATCAGCACCTGGAGGTTGGCGCGGAAATGCGCCGGAGCCACCTGTTCTAAGGCATCGTTGGTGCCCCAGCCTAACAGCCAGTAGTGAATATCCGGGTTGAGAGCGAGCCAGGTATCTATATACTGCGCAGCGCCGTCGGTATTCCAGCCTCCCAGGCCGCCATCCAGCATGGCCGGGAAGCGCCGGGGGTCGCTGGCATGCACATCTTCTGCGAACGACGGCTGGTGCTCATCAGAGCGGCTGTAGGCCTCACCTGTGATGGAGTCGCCTGAGAAAAAGAAGGTATCGTTCAGGTTTTGAGAGACATCATAGAGATCGATCTCATCAATGAAGATATACGGCTGGCTGGCATGTACCTGCCCATGAGTGACAGTCATCTTGACCCAGGAGTTGCCGGCAAATGGCAGCAGGTGTTCGCGCACGCGGGTCAGGTTCCCGGCAACCGTCGTCACCGTGCGCCAGGTGCCATCGGCTCCGTTGGTGCTGTCCGCCGAGACCGCCAGACTATAGTCTCGCGGACTCAGCCCGGTATCGGTGATGTAATCAAACACATAATCGCTGGCCCAGACCAGCAGCAGGCGCGCGGGTCCCGCCCCGACATGAATAGCGCACCAGCTCGGAAGCGTGGCACTGCTGACGCTCCAGAATTTCCAGTTCCCGTAATGACCATCCACAAGCGCCGGCGGCCCTCCCGCGCCCTGGTTGTTCTCCGAGCAGTAGACAGGCTTTCCCCGCGAGACAAGCTCACTGGCGCTATGTGAGGGCGATCCCGTAGTAGGAGCGGCGGCTACAGGAGTGGCAGCGACTGGGGAGGGCCGGTACGCCTGAATCTGTTGCTTCAGGGCATAGTACTGCGCTTTCGCCTGTCCCGTAGCGACATTAAACATATCCAGATGACCATAGCCAGAGTAGCTCGCGGCATCAAACTGGCAGGCAAAGGAGACACCTGCCTGCACCATAGAAAGGAGCGCGCTGGTCGTGAATTTAGTCATAAAAGTAGGATCGTCACCATATGCCGCGGGCGGATTGCCTGGATCATAGTTCCACTCGCTGATGCCAACCGGCAGATCTTTGCCCAGGATACTCTGCACCAGCGCCCGCACCTGCTCAGCCGCCTGGCCAAAGCTGCTGGCTTTGCTTAAACAGGATGCCGCGGTATCCTGCCCGCAGGGGTACAGGTGAAAACTTACCGCGTCAGGCAGCACACCGGAGGCCTTCACACCCGTCAGGAAGGCTTTCATGTAGGTGTGATCGCCCAGCTCGGTATAGGTCACGGGACCGATAAACCTGGCCTGTGGATTGATGCGCCGTAACGCGGGGATCAAGGCGTTCCACTGCACCAGGTAGCGTTCTATAGAGATGCCGTTATAATCCGACTCGTTGCCGAACTCATACATCTGGCAACGGTTGCCCAGGTAGCGCACGAGATGCTCATCGAAGGCGGTATGAAAGATATTCGGGATAACGCCCAGGCAGCTTGCGCCAATATTCTCAATGGTACGCGCACGCGAATCAAGAGCGGCATCGCTGGCCAGGTCGGGAAAGAAACTGCGCACCAGGGTGAGGCCAGCAGCCCGCAACTGCTGCTGGATAGCCGGCTGCGTCTGAAGGTTTTTCGGCGACCACTCATAGGTATCATTCGTGCCAAACAAGAACGATGACGCACCCTGCTTCCAGATCTGCTGGCCAGGAAGCGGCCCCTTCGCCACCTGTGCAGACGGGACGGCTGACGTACTCGAAGCGCAGGCACTACACCCCAGCAACACGATCAGCAGCACAAGTAGAGCGCCTGATAGCCGCCGGGTGTACTTACTTCCTCTAGATAGAAACATAAAACCGTCCCTTTCTTCTAACAACACCTATCTCTTCCCCCTCCTCCTACTACTCTATCAAACTTCATTGCACAGGTGAGATGGCCCCCACCCGCGTAGATGACCCCACCCGCGTAGGGATTCGGCTTGCCGCATCCGTGTCAGGCATCCCTTGGGGGGCCTGTGGGGCCTCTGCCAGGCCCAAGGGCCTGCCCCACGGATGCGGCAAGCCGAATCCCTACGCGGGTAGGAGTCCATAAGATGCTTACTAGTGTGGCAACCAGGTAACAACCAGGCCACAGTGATGAGAAACGTACACCTTACCTCACCCCGCAAACCCTCTTCTATAACCATCTCTCCACCCCTCTGCTTACCTCACCGGCACCCGGCCATGGTGTAATTAAGACTGTGAGTAGAAGTATTGAAATGCAAGAATTATAGGAGAGAGACATGATACAGGTTTCACCAGCCAGCACATCCTGGAGCACGTTCGTTAAAGAACATTCGGCAGGCGAATTCTACTATACGCCGGAATGGTTCGCTCTCATCGAGAAACTCTATGGCTATACAATAGTTCCGCTCACCACAACCAACGCGGATGGCGAGATCACAGGCTTCCTGCCGCTCTGCCTGGTGAATAGTCGGATCACTGGTAAGCACGTCGTTGGGCTACCATTCTCCGATCAATGTCCTTTACTGGCCACAGATGAAACCAGCGCACAACAACTAATCGACAAGGCCATCGCTTTTGCACAGCAAGAGAAGGCCCACTATCTGGAACTGCGCACTGGCAGTAACGATGTACTTGCCGCACGAACGGACCTGGTCGCGGGCAACCTCTACACACGCTGGCAACTGCCACTGCCTGCCAGTGCGGACACCATCTGGTCTGGCTTGCGCAAACCCATCCAGCGGCAGATCAAGAAGGCCCAAAATCAGGGAGTGCAGGTGCGCATCGCGCAGGATCGTAAGGACATCATGCAGTACTATCGACTGCACCTGATGACTCGCAGCAAACATGGCATGCCCGCGCAGTCACAGCGCTTCTTCCTGGAATTGTGGGATGCCTTCGCCGCTCAGGGCAAGATCCAGGTGCTGCTGGCCGAGTACGAGGGCAAGGTCATCGCCGGCATGGTCCTGCTGCTCTCCGACACAACCGTCAGGTACGCGTATGGCGCGTCAGACGAAAGCTACCTGCACCTGGGGCCGAACAACCTGCTGATGTGGACCGCCATCCAGATGGGCTGCGAGCAGGGCTATCAGACACTGGACATGGGGCGCACCTCCTCCGACAACGAGGGACTGATGGAGTTCAAACGGCGCTGGGGCGCGATCAAGGAAGAGCTGCCATACTATTATTACCCCCAGATGGCAGGCCTGGCCTCTACTTCCGAAACCAGCTTGAAGTTCCGCCTGCTGACCGCCTGCTGGAAGAAACTGCCACTGCCCGTCGCCGGGCTGCTGGGCGCGCTGATCTACAGGCACCTGGGATAAGCGTAGGGATTCGGGCGCAGGCGAGCGGCGCCCCTACACGAAAAGAGCCACATGCTCGCATCCAGGCTTTCCGGTCCTAGACCGCCATCTGGCAACCAGCGGACATCCCTCTTTCGTGTAGGGGCGCCGCTCGCCTGCGCCCCGGCCCCTACGCGGATCGAGGCGCACGCCATTCCACCTCGGGGACGCACCTCATACCAGCTTGACGCCATTATGTATAGTTATAGCTATATGAATATGCATACAGCAACGAGGTGATCCATGGACGACATAGCAGCAACTATAAAGCAGGCATTATCCGCTGTCGAGACCCAGGAGCAGGTACGTATCCTGTATGCCTGTGAGTCGGGCAGCCGGGCCTGGGGCTTCTCCAGCCATGATAGCGATTATGATGTGCGCTTTCTCTATGTGCGCGCGAAAGAGGCCTACCTGCGCGTGGACCCGCCGCGCGATGTCATTGAGCGACCCTTTGTCAATGATCTGGATATCAGTGGCTGGGATATCTTCAAGGCGCTACGCCTGCTGCGCAAGTCCAATCCGCCCTTACTTGAATGGCTGCTCTCGCCAAGTATCTATCAAGAAAGCTCTGCATCCATCGAGGAACTGCGGGCGCTTGCGCGTCATTTCTACTCGCCAGTGGCGCTCTATTATCACTACAGCCGCATGGCCGAGGGCAATTATCGCCAGTACCTCCAGGAGAAGACCAAGGTCATCCTGAAGAAATATCTCTACACGATACGGCCCTTGATAGCCCTGCTGTTTCTAGAGCAACACGGTCAGCTTCCGCCGACAAACTTTCTGGAGACCCTGTTGCAGGTGCAGTTGCCAGAGGAGGTATGCACGCATATCCATGCACTGATCACGCGTAAACAGGGTGGGGCCGAATTGGGGCTAGGAGCGCCTGATACAGTGCTCAACGCCTTTATTGAAGAACACCTGAATGCCTGGGGAAAGCAGGCATTTAGTGCTCCTGAGCAGGCGAAGATCACGCAGGAGTTAGATAACGTGCTGCAACACATCTTTACCGAGAAGGAAACCAGATAGGTATTACCATCTTCTTCGCGTGGCGTGTAGTTCATCGCCGTGTCTTCTCATCCAAAGGCAAAAATGCGGGCCAAATTTGACCGTTTTTCGTGATATACTCTCACGAGTGAATGTATCGTCACGAAATAGGAAAGGGTACTTCCATGACCGCACAGCCTTTTAAAACCATCATCCTCGACCTCTTGCAGCAGGGCCATCGCGATGAAGAAGCGTTTTTGCAGGAGTTGGGCGAGACCGAACGGACTGCTATTGGGACGCCGGAACGCTGGTCTGCCAAAGATCACGTGGCCCATATGACGTTCTGGCATCAGGAGCTCGTTCTGAAAGTGACCACCATCCTCCAGCATCAGGAGGTGCCGCCGCGCGAAGAAAACGAAGAACTGCTCAACTCGACGGTTTTTGAGGAGCACAGGCTA
>JALYTT010000198.1 GCA_030854145.1 Chloroflexota bacterium
GGCCACTCGGTATGAGAAGCGGGCGGTCAACTTCCTGGCTATGGTCACGCTTGCCTCTATCATGCTCTGGTTATGATTTGCAAACAGGCCCTAGTACTCCTGGCATCCCTCCCCCAACTCAGTTCAGGGTCCCGTTTATTTGAACACGACAGTCAGGAATGCCCTATGGGAGAATACTATGCGACGAAATCTTGTACGGAATCTACTTTTTCTAGTTGCTGCCCTGCTGCTCATCGGGACCAGCCTTATCGCGGTACATATGGCGGTTCGCGCGAACAGCAACCAACTGGTTACCTTGAGTGGCCACACGGTCCCTCTCATCGAGCATGCTCAGCTCTTGCAACCAGCCGACGCGAACCAGCGCCTGCACCTCTCCATCAGTCTCCAGATACGCAACCGCGCGGCCCTGGATAACACGCTGCACGCCATCGATGATCCTCACTCGGCGCAGTACCACCACTATTTGACCGCTAGCCAGTTTAACCAGGTATTCGCGCCAACAGCAGACCAGGTGCAGCAGGTGATCTCGTTTTTGCAGAACCAGAAGCTGACGGTCACCAGCATAGCCTCCGATAACCTGCTCATTGATGCCACCGGCACTATGGCGCAGGCAGAGCAGGCTTTTCACGTCCAGATCAATAACTACCAGGTGGGAAAGCACGCTTTCTATGCCAACGCCACCCCGCCGAGCGTTCCGCTGTACGTTGGGCAGTTGATTACGGCGATCAGCGGCCTGGATAACAGCGTGCAATACCACCCACGCGCTCTCCATACCAGGCAAGCCGCAGCGCTACACGCGAAGAGGTTGGCAACCCCCAGCGGCTACGGCCCGCAGGAACTCAATGCAGCCTATGACGCGGTCCCGCTGCATAGTGCGAATATCCTGGGCGCTAATCAAACAGTCGCCGTTTTCGAACTGGATGGCTACCAGCAGAGCGACCTGACTCAGTACTTCCAGCAATATAACCTCGGCACGCCCAGCGTCACCGCCATCAAGGTAGATGGTTTCGACGGCTCAGCCGGGCAGGGCGCCATCGAGGTCGAGCTGGATATTGAGGTCATCGCGGCCATGGCTCCGCATGCCAACCAGCTTGTCTACGAAGGGCCAAACTCGACGACTGGCCTCAACGATACCTATAATCGCATCGTCTCCGATAACAAGGCGAAGATCGTCTCCATAAGCTGGGGACTCTGCGAATCGAGTACGGGTAGCGCCGAACTGAGCGCGCTCAATACTATCTTCGCGGCGGGCGCAGCGAAGGGCATTACCTTCTACGCCGCCTCCGGTGACTCCGGCGCCTACGATTGCAACGATACTAACCTGGCGGTGGACTCCCCTGCGGACGATCCCAACGTTACGGGCGTCGGCGGCACCAACCTGCAACTCAGCAATGGAGTATACGGCAGCGAGTCGGTCTGGTCAAACCCCGGCGATACACAGCGCAGCCCCAAGGGCGCAGGCGGCGGCGGCGGCTTCAGCAATACCTATAAGCAGCCGAGCTGGCAGACCGGCCCCGGCACGGGATCGGGCAACAACGGCATGCGCGAGGTACCCGATGTCTCAGCCGCCGCCGACCCGGCTACCGGATACGCGGTCTATTGCACAGCCTCGGCCTCGGGTTGTCCCTCCACCGGCTGGATTACAGTTGGCGGCACAAGCGCAGCGGCTCCCCTGTGGGCTGGCAGCACGGCTCTGATCAATCAGTACCTGCAAGCGCAAAGCAAGAGTCCGGCAGGTCATATCACACCCGCGCTCTACAGCCTGGCCAGCGTGCAGCAGGCGTTCCCGCCATTCCACGATATCACCGCCGGCAACAACCTCAACTACATGGCGACGCCCGGCTACGACATGGCGAGCGGCCTCGGTTCACCCGACATCTACAACATCGCGCGCGACCTGGCAGGCACGAACGGCGGGGGTAGCGGTGGGGGTACACCGACGCCAGGCCCGACCGTGATGCCCACGCCGGCCCCCACGGATACTCCAATCTCAGGCCCGCCCGCTAGCCCCACCACGCAGCCGAGTCCAATACCTCCTGGCTCGTCGCTCTTGCAGAACGGCGGCTTCGAGAATGGTCAGAAGGGCTGGCAGGAATCTTCCAGCGGCGGCTATCAAATCATCGACCCCACGAATCCGCACAGTGGAAGCTATAGCGCCTACCTGTGCGGCTACTCCGGCTGCTCAGATCGCATCTGGCAGAGCTTTACCGTCCCTAGCAACTATTCCAGGATCAGCGTCTCCTACTGGCTCTACACAGATACCACGAAGAGCGTCAAACAATGCTATGATGCCATCAGTAGCCAGTTACAGACCACGGCGGGAATAGGCATTCGCATCCTGGATCAGAATTGTAATGATACCCCTACCAACGGCTGGGTTCATCGCAGCTTCGATGTCTCGCTGGACCTCGCCCCATATAAGGGCCAGCGGGTGACACTCCTCTTCCACGGCATAAACATAGTCAATCCAAGCGGCACTAGCAACTTCTTCATTGACGATGTGGCAGTGAGCGCCCGCTAAGCCGGGGATGATACTGTTCCGTCAAAGCTTCAATGGGCAGGGGAGCGGACGCTCCCCCGCCCATTGAAGCTTTGATGGAACAGTAGGGATACGGACGCCGCTGACAGGCTTACAGAGCACCATCCCGCTTCATAGTTTCAGCAACGCTGTAAAGTACAGCATGGCCGCTGCCGTCCAGGCCTGCACTGAGCACGAATGCGGGTAATCGGCGAGCAACCAATCGCGTTCGATGAGCGGCTCACGAATCCAGCCAGCGGGAATTACGCAGTAGAGTTCCATCGGTAGCATAAAAGCGTTGATAGCACGCATGATGGACGTGGCCAGGCGGCGCGCCTCGGCCTCG
Source organism: Chloroflexota bacterium (assembly GCA_030854145.1). The sequence continues at coordinate 2,865 of JALYTT010000198.1, forward strand.
TAGCCATACTGGCGCAGGCCGATAGTGGTGATCGCGTTATCGAAGGGCCAGATGGTGCCCCGGTGGTACGTCAAAGGATTATAATAGTAGCAGTGCTGCGATAAAGTACGCAACCCCCAATCCGTCAAGATATCCGGCCACGAGAGGCGCGCGCTAATCCTGCGCGCCTGCTCTTCGTCAACGGCCTTACTCCAGAGCAGGTGACCTGTATTGGAGGAGACGGCCTTCACCATCTCTTTGTGCTTGTCTAAAGCAATCGTAAAGCAATGCTCGTCCTCCATCCAGAAACGCTGCAAGCCTTTGGAGAGCGCGTCTGTCCGCTGATCGAGCTGGTTAGCAATGTCTGGCGTCAACTCATCCCGTGCCTCGTAGAGGGCGCGCATACAGGCGTAGGCCGCGAGGGCATAGCCCTGGACCTCAATCCAGGCGATAGGATGCTCTACTGCCAGGTCACCGGGGAGCAGCACCGAGTCTCCGCTATCCTTCCATATATGGTTGCTTAAGCCAAGTTCGTCGGGGTTGCGTCTCTTGTACTCGACCAGCCCATCGTTATCTTCGTCCGAATACCACAGCGCCCATTGCAGAGCGGCCTCCGCGCTAGGCCATAACTCGTCCAGCAGTTCTCTATCCCTAAATACCTCATAGAAGCGGTGTATGCTGATAAGGTACAGGAATGTGGCATCCAGGGTGCCATAGTAGCGCCCATCGACCAGTGGCCAATCCCCGCGTAGGAGATGTCCGGGAACGGGGTCCCAGTATTCGTGTACAATCTTGCCCGGCTGTTCCTCGTTGTAGTCATTCTCCACCCGGCCCTGAAGATAAGCCATGCCTCGTAAGATAGTAGACGCTATATCATGTACCCAGGCCTGATACTCCCGATCTTCCGGTCGCAGTTGCGCCGCTTCGAGCATCAGGATGACTGTCCAGAGCGAGTCGCGTCCAAAGATCGCGTGAAAATGCTCTCCAGCGCTACTGGCTGTGATACCCAGGGGAGTGCGCAGTGTCTCCAGGAACTCTCGTCCTATTTTCCACCATTGATGCATAGAGAGAGGCTCTCCCTTCTCAGAAGCTATTGTTGTGTATAACTACTGAGGAGAGCAATCGGCATGTTTGCCGGACCTAAGGTGTCGTTAAAAAATAACTTTCCATATGATCATCTTGATATCATCATGACAGAAGATGTCATATAAAAGGAACTATACTCTCAAAGAGATAATCTGATGAGATGAGGAGATGCTTATGCAATTTGCGATCAATACGCCGAACTTTGGCAGCTTCGGCGACGCGCGCCTGATGGCGGAATTAGCGCACGAGGCGGAAGATGCAGGGTGGAATGGCTTCTTTGTGTGGGATCACATTGGAGGGAGCCCTGAGCAGGCCACACCGATGGCCGATCCATGGGTAGAACTGGCAGCGATGGCGATGGCCACCAGCCACATCAAACTCGGCCCCATTGTCACTCCCCTGCCACGGCGCCGACCTTGGAAGCTGGCCAGAGAGAGCGTGACACTGGATCGCCTTTCCAATGGTCGGCTCATCCTGGGTGTGGGCATCGGGAGTGATAGCTTCTACAAAGAGTACAGCACCTATGGGGAATCCCCGGACGATAAACTCCATGGTGCGATGCTGGACGAGGGACTGGACGTGCTAGTGCAGCTCTGGTCAGGCAAGGTGGTGAGCTACGTCGGGCAGCATTACCAGCTTCACGATGCGCTTTTCCTCCCAACGCCGCTCCAACGACCGCGCATCCCTATCTGGATAGCCGGTGTCTGGCCTTTTAAGAAACCTTTTCGGCGTGCTGCACACTGGGATGGCGTCTGCCCGCTCAAGCAGGCAGATCAACTGGTGCAGCCGGATGATATTCAAGAGATGCTGACCTATATCCGGCAGTTTCGCACGAACGACGAACCGTTTGATGTATTGGCATCGGGGAATACCAGCGGCACAGAGCGCCAGAAGGACCTCGATTTGATCATGCCGTACGTCGAGGCAGGGGCCACCTGGTGGCAAGAAAGCTTTGCTGGGAGCGATTCCCTGGAACTGGAAGCCGTACGCACGCGCATCCGGCAAGGGCCGCCTAGGCTTGATTTGAAGGAGAGGAAGAGTTCTTTGCCAATGGAAGAGTGAAAGGTATTCGCGCAATGGTTCTTCCTCACCACCAGCCGACGAAGAAGCACGCTTCGATCAGGAACCGCTCACAGGGAGAGCCAGAGGAAAAGAGGGAAATATGACCTACTCAAGAGAAAGCAAAGAAGAGAATGCGAACGCCAGAAGTTCACCAGTGTGAGTGTGCCATGTGCCAGCAGGAACTGGCACATCCCGACCAAGCTCTCCATCACCGGATCAATCTGTTGGTCAGCCGACTGGATGAGCAACAGCGTCGCTGGTACGTGGCCATGGAGTCTGACAGGATCGGCCCTGGCGGAGACGAGGTGCTGTCACAAATCACGGGAATGAATCCCAAGACGATCCAACGCGGTCGGCAAGAACTGGCGTCCGGGCTTGTTGATCGACCCCACGAACAAGTGCGAGTGCCTGGCGGAGGGCGGCAGCGTGCTGAAAAAAAGATGCAGCACTAGAAAGCACGCTGGAAGCCCTGGTGTTGCCGGAAACCGCGGGGGACCCGATGAGCGAACAGAAGTGGGTGCGCAGTAGTCTGCGTCACCTCAGTCAGCGATTGAAGCTCATGGGGCATCAGGTGAGTCCGCCGACGGTGGGCCGTCTGTTACGCAAAGAGGGCTATGCTTTGCGGGTGAATGTCAAGAAGCACGAGGCCAGCGCGGCGCATCCCGATCGACAGCAGCAGTTTGAACTGCTGGAGAGTCAACAAGGCATCTTTCAAGCGGCAGGATGGCCCATCATCAGTGTGGATACCAAGAAGAAAGAACTCATTGGCAACTTCAAAAATGCCGGACGAGCCTGGTGCCAGGAAGCTGACGCTGTCAATGTGCATGACTTTCCGCAGGATGCGGTAGTGCGTGCTGTCCCGTATGGGATTTATGAGGTGGGTGGCAGGCGAGGGTCGGTGTATGTCGGTTCTTCTGCCGATACACCGGAGTTTGCCGTGACAGCGATTGCGCGCTGGTGGGAAGAAGAGGGCCGCCAGCGGTTTCCTCAGTCCACCCGGCTCTTGATCCTGGCGGATGCCGGTGGCAGCAATGGGTGTCGTCTACGCAGCTTTAAGCACCAATTGCAAGCACAGGTGAGCGACCGTTATGGGCTGACTGTGACGGTGTGCCACTATCCGACCGGGTGCTCCAAATGGAATCCCATCGAGCATCGCCTGTTCAGCCAGATCAGTCGGAATTGGGCGGGCAAGCCGCTGCGCAGTCTGGACACGATGCTTAACTATCTTCGTGGGACGACCACCAGCACAGGGTTGACCGTCCGAGCGGCTTTGCTGGATGGTCTCTATGTAAAAGGACAGAAGGTGTCGGATGCCCAGATGCAGCAACTCAACATCGAATACTTGAGCGAGTGTCGTCAGTGGAACTACATCATCCGACCATGTGTCGCTGTCCTGTCTACACCCAGCGTTCTCTGAGTCTGAGAAGGTGGGAAAGTTATTTTTTAACGACACCTAAGTACTACAAGAAAGAGAGCGGGGATAGGGAACCTGCTAGCGCCTTCACCCCGCTCAGGTTCCCTATCCCCGCTCTCTTTCTCTCTATGTTAGAGCGTATCCCCCACCAGTTCATCACGCTCCAGCGGCCCGATAGCGGCCACGGTCAGCGGGTTGAGTGGCGAGAAGCGCTGCAGGACGCGCACGATCTGCTCGTTCGTGACGGCGTCGATGGACTCCTTGACCTCCTGGATGGTGCGCAGCTTGCGCTCGTACCACCAGGAGCGCGTGAGGGCGCCCATACGCGCGCCAGAGCCTTCGCTACGCATGATGTTCTCGCTCTTGAGCTGCACGCGGGCGCGCTCTATCTCGTCGGCGTTCAGCCCCTCCTCGGTTAACTTGCGCAGCTCGTGTACTATGACTTGCAGGCATTCGCGACCCTGCTCCGGCGTTGTACCGGCGTAGATGCGCATAGCGCCAATCGCTTTGTTGCTAGCAAGTCCAGCCGATACACCATAGACGAGGCCGCGTTTCTCGCGCACCTCGACGAAGAGACGCGAGGCCATGTTTCCACCCAGCGCCTCGGCGATCACCATTGCCGCGTAGTAGTCGGGGTCGGTATAGTTGGGGAATGGGTAGATCAGGCCAAGATGCTCCTGCTTGCCCTCCTGGTGCTCTAGCACAACAGCACTCGTGGGCATAGGATGCTGTTCTGGCGAGGGTGTGGACTGCCCGCTCCAATCTCCAAACAGGGTCTCCATCCGCTTGACCACATGCTCCCAATCGAAGTTGCCGGCGATGGCGAAGAGCGCGTTGCCTGGCTGGTAGCCCGCCGTCCAGAAGTCGCGCAACTCCGACTGCTGCAAGTCACTTACGCTCTCCTTTGTACCCAGGGCCAGGCGGCCGAGGGCCGAGCCCTGGTAAAACGTGGCGCGCGCCAGGTCGAAGATCCGGCTCATCGGCTCATCGTCGCGGCGGCGTATCTCCTGGAGCACGATATTGCGCATCTGCTCCAATTCTGTGCGCGGCAGGGTGGGCGTGAGCAAGATCTCGTGAATGAGGTCGAGCGTGGCATCGAATTTGGTATTGACGATCTGCGCCCAGACCTGGGCCGTCTCCAGACCGGTGCTGGTACCCTTGCGTGCGCCCAGCGACTCAAACGCCTCGTTCAGCGCGCGCGCATTATGCTTCTTTGTGCCCTGAAAGAGCATATATTCAAACAGGTGCGCCAACCCTTGCTTTCCCTCAGGCTCGTGGATGACGGCCGCGTCAAACTGAAAGCCAAAGGTGATCGAACGCAAACTCGGCATATATTGCCCGACCATCTCCAGGCCGTTAGGCAGGCGATGGTAAAAATAGTTGGGAGGCAGCGCTACATTCTGCTGGTTTTCCATCAATGTATACTGTTCCTTTCCGCCACAAAGCAGGTGTTGTCATGAACTGGTGCTTATGCTCAGTATATCACACAGGCATTATAGAGGTTCGGGCGGAGGTTCGGGCAAGCGTACACGTTACTCAAGGTGATATAATTTGCTCATGATCGTCTCATCCGATAGATACATAGGAGGTCAGCGTGGATTTTGCCCTCTCAGATGAACAGAAGATGATACAGCAGACCGTGCGCCAATTTGTGACGCGCGAACTAGTTCCCCTTGAAAACGAAGTGCTGCGTAACGAAGGGAAGTTTCCTAGCGGGCTTGAGCCAGAACACTATGGTGCCTTGCAACAAAAGGCCAAAGATATGGGCTTCTGGGGCATCAATACTCCTGAAGAATACGGCGGTGCGAACCTGGGCGCGGTGATGTCGGGCCTCATCGCTATGGAAATAGGACGCACGCTTGTGCCCTTCGCCTTTGGAGGTGGCGCCGATAACATCCTGTACCTGGCTAACGAACAGCAGAAGGCCGAGTATCTCGTACCCACCATCGAAGGCAAACGGCATTCTTGCTTCGCGCTGACTGAGCCGGGGGCCGGCTCCGATCCCTCTGCGATCCGCGCAACCGCCGTCAAGGATGGCGGCGATTGGGTCATCAACGGGCAGAAAGTCTTTATCACCGGTGGCAACGAGGCCGATTTCGCTATGGTCTTTGCCGTCACCGACCGCAACAAGCCGCCGCAGAAGGGTGGCGTCACCTGCTTCCTGGTGGATCGCTCCATGGGCTGGACATCGCGCCCGGTCCCCACCATGGGCGGCTGGTCGCCAGGGGAACTCTTCTTCGATAATGTGCGCGTCCCCGAAGACCATGTGTTGGGCGAGGTAGGGTATGGCTTCTCGCTGGGCATGCAATGGATCGGCCAGGGCCGCTGGCTGATCGCCTCACGCTCCGTTGGGACCGCCGAACGCCTGTTGCAGATGGCGGTAGACTATGCCAACCAGCGCGTCACCTTCGGCAAACCCATCGCCGACCGCCAGGCCATCCAATGGATGATCGCCGACTCCCAGGTGGAGATCCAGGCCACCAAGTGGCTGGCACTCCACGCCGCCTGGAAAACCGATCAAGGGCTAGACAACCGCCACGAGGCCAGCATCGCCAAACTGTACGGCGCCGGCATGGTCAACCGCGTTGTTGATCGCGTCATGCAGATCCACGGTGGCATGGGCTACACGCGCGAAATGCCCATCGAGCGCTGGTACCGTGACGTGCGCGTGACCCGTATCTACGAGGGCACAGACGAGATCCAGCACTTCATCATCGCCCGTGACCTGCTCAGAGGCTATGTGAAGATTGGGGCGTGGGACTAGCATTGGGCGCTCGCTGATGCCAATCTCAGAGATATAAGATCTCCCTCGATCCACGCAGGGGCTTATGGTGTGCCATAAGCCCCTGCGTGGATCGAGAAACACCTACCCCTTCTTTTCCCTCCCACGAGCCGACTTCTCAACCGCCTCTTAGTATCTTTTACTTTTCATTCTTAGGTAGACGTTCGAGAATTTGAGTAACAAGGAGTAGTATACTCTGTTGAATATTGACAATATCCTCTTTGGTCGCCATTCCCGCTTTGATAGTGCTGATATCTCCTTGCACAGCGACAATATTCCTTTGCATAGTGGCAGTATTCCCTTGCATAATGGCAATATCCTCTTTGGTTGCCATCGTCGCTCTGATATGGGTGATATCTCCTTTGATATTGCTGATATCTTTCTCAACTGTATCAAAACGATCTTCAAATGTGCCGAGATATGCTGATAGCTGCTTAAAGCTAGCTGTCATATCCTCAGAGAGGCCTTCGATGCGTATTTCCAGGTTATTCACGCGGCGTTCCTGTGTGCTTACTCTCGCTTCCAAAGGTAGCTGTGGGTTCATAGTCCAATTCCTCCCTGCTTCTCCACTTATTTTCATTATATTGGTCTTTACAATTGGCCACAACATGTCTATGCATGGATTATAGCATGGTTCAATGGCGAAACCACGCTGCATTCATTTCTGGCGGCGGCTATGTCCATTGGATGACGATACTGTAATGCAGCGACTTCATCTTTCCGGGTCTTCTTCCTGCTCCAGATAGACCTTCCGATAGATCGCGCGCACAGTGAGTTGCACTCCGATGCTGGCAAGTTCTATCACGTGGTCGTCCTGGTCATACATGACGAAATCCCACTTTTGCAACCGGTGGGGTAGGACGCGATGGTAGTGCTCAACACGCCGTTTGTGGGAGTCTACCAGGAGGATATCCTGAATGGCGGGCAGGGCCTGGTAGGCCGCCAACTTTTCTGTGGTTGGCGAGAGGATTTCGATGACCAGGATGGGTGAAAGGAGTTAGCCATCCACATACTCGTACTTGTGCTGAGGAAACGTTTCAACGAGCTTCCAGTACTCAGTAAGCGTCTACTGTTCTCCTGGCTGATACATAGTTTTACCATCCTCCCCGACATAGCTTCACTCACGACGTTCAACACAATCATAGCATATCTTGAAGATGACCTACGCCGTTGTGCCTTTCGTGACCTCCGCCACGACTGCCGCCAGGTCCTGGTAGATGTGTTCTGGCTTGATGGTCGATGTCGCCGCATCTTCGCGACTGTTGCGGCCGGAGAGCACCAGCAAGGTATGTGTGCCGGCCGCCTGCCCGGCCAGAATGTCTACGTCCAGGCCGTCACCGATCATCACCGTCTCATCGGGCTTACTTTGCAGCTTCTCCATGGCTTCTTGCAGCAGCAACGGTTGCGGCTTGCCCACAACTTCGGGACTCACGCCACTGCCCGCCTCGATGGCCGCGACCAGGGTGCCGGTACCTGGCAGGAAGCCACCAACGACGGGCAGCAAGGGATCGCGATTGATGGCGACAAAGAGCGCGCCCGCCACAACGATGCGAATGGCACAGGTGAGCTTCTCGTAGTCGAAATAGCGGTCCAGTCCAACCAGGACGGCATCGGCCTGCTCCGACTCTACATCGGCGACACGTAGCCCTTGTTGCGCCACCAGATCCATCAGGGGCTGCTCGCCAACGACATAAACACTACCTCCAGGAATGGCGCGCGCGATATTCTGGATGGCGGCCTGGCTCGCACTCATCAAGTGATCTACGTCAGCGGCAATACCCAGGCGCTCAAGTTTAGCCAGGATCTGCGCGATGGTGGCAAAGGAATTGTTCGTCAGGAAGAGGTACTTCTTATGCGTGGCCTCAAGCCAGGCCACAAATTCTTTGGCGCCCGGCAGCAGCTCGTTCCCCCGGTACACCACGCCATCCAGGTCGATGAGATACGTCGTATATGGCAGCATACATCCTCTTCCTGAGCCAGTATCCATTTCATACAGAGCGACCACCATCGCAACATCCACCACGGATGCCGGTGGATCTGCTATCAATGAGACGCGCATAGCCTGATCTCATACAAAATACCATCCCTAGCCGCGCAGCAATTGTTCGCGGATCGCCACGATTTCACGGCGCAGGGTGGGGTTCAGATTCAGCGCGCGATCAATCTTCTCGTAAGCGTGCAGCACCGTGCTATGGTCGCGACCGCCGAAGATCTGGCCAATCTCCAGCAGGGAGGCCTGGGTCTCCTGGCGCATCAGGTACATGGCGATCTGGCGCGGCATAACGATATGCTTGTCGCGCTGCTTGCCACACATGGCCTCCAACGAGATATGGTAGTACTCGGCGACCGCTTGAGCGATCTGCCGGGTGCCCAG
>JALYTT010000655.1 GCA_030854145.1 Chloroflexota bacterium
GGCGAGGCAAGCCATAGCCCCTACGCGAACCAGAGCCCTGAGAGGTGCAAGACTCACCGGGAGCATGGGACTCTCGATGACTCGACAAAGAAAGAAGAGGTGGAAACAATGATTCACAAGATCGAGGCGATGGTTGTGTTCGTGCAAGACCTGGCCGGATGTACGGCTTTTTATCGGGACACGTTCAAACTTGAGTATAAAGGCAGCGATGCCAATTCCGCCAATTTCCTTCTGGAAGAGGGGTTGTACTTGATCTTGCTCTCGCCCTCAGGTGCCGCTGACCTGTTAGCTACGGATGTCAATGAACTGAAGATCAAGGGGGGGCCACGCGGGCTTCTGGCCGCCGGTGTTGCGGATGTCGATGCCGCATACGAGGACCTCAAAGCGAAGGGCGTCACGTTTGTCAGACCCCCGACCAATCAGCCCTGGGGGCTGCGCACAGCGCACTTTGCCGACCCTGAAGGCAACCTCTGGGAGATCAACCAGTCCATTGAATCGAAGACAGAGGGGTAAGCGAAGCCGTGCTGGACATTTTGTAAATATCGAACAGGATGTGCTGTGCCAGGCCCTCATGCGCGAGTGGCTGGATCAGGTGGAGGAATGCTCTCGCTTGCCATAAGCCATTTCTCATGCTATGCTTAGAATAGACGTTCTTGTTCTTTCTAGCAGGCAGGGGGCCATGTTCTCAATCTCTTCCGCGACCTCCAGCGCCGCGCTTGTTCACTCTGAAGATGAGTACCTGTTCGGGTGGGACCCCACGCCGGGCATTGTCTCGGTCTGGGCGGACCGCGCGGGCCAGGCCATCATCTGGCGGCGCGAGGATGGCGAGGGCGTGACCTGTACCAGAGAGCGCTTTCGCCCCTGGCTCCTGGCAACCACGCTGGCCGATCTCACGCACCTCGGCCAGTCTTTGCGGCCCGCTACCATGCCTGGTGCGGAGCAGACCCTGATCAGTTACCGCGAACTGGACGGTCCAGCCGGTGCGTATCGCTACCTGCTTTCCGCCCGCGATGGGCGCTACCTCGAACGCATGCTGCTCACCGGGGCCTCGCGGCGGCTGGGAAAGCGCGTGAATAGCCTGAACGATCTGGATGACCAGTATTATCGCGTCGGTCCCGTCGAGCAATATCTTATGCTCAGCGGGCGCGTCTATTTCAGAGGGTTGCTCTACGCCTCTCTTGTGCGCCTGCAATTCGACCTGGAGACGACCGCGCTGGACCCGCATCGTGGGCGTATCTTTATGGTGGCGATCCGCGATAGTCGCGGGCTGGCCACCACGTTTGAGGCGCCCACGCCCGAAGACGAGCCGCGCCTGATCGCCGATCTCTGCGCGCTCATTCGCGAGCGCGACCCCGATGTGATTGAGAACCACAACCTCTTCGGCTTCGATCTGCCCTTTCTGGAACAGCGTGCTGCTATACATAATCTACCCCTGCTCCTGGGTCGTGAGGGTGGCTCTATGGTGTTGGAGCGCCGCGAGGAGACGCTGGCCATAGGGCCGGAGGCGCGCCGTCGCACACGCTACAGCCTGGCGGGTCGCGAGCTGATCGATACCCTGGATGCCGTGCGCCGCCATGATTTCGTCGTGCGCGATATGCCCAGCCACGGCCTGAAAGATGTGGCGCGCTACTTCAATATCGCCCCGCCCGACCGCGTCTACCTGGAGGGCGCGGAGATTTTTGATACCTATCGCCGCGATCCTGAGCGCGTGCGCCGCTATGCTCTGGACGACGTGTCTGAGGTGGATGGCCTCTCTCAACGCTTGCTGGGGTCGCCTTTCGCGCTCGCCGGCATGGCGCCACGGCGTTACGAGCGCCTGGCCTCGGCCGGCCCCGCTATGGGTGTCCTCGAACCGATTCTTGTGCGCGCCTACCTGCACACCGGCACCGCGCTCCCCTACCAGGCGGCGAACCAGTATGCCGGCGAAAGTGGCCTGCATGAAGGCGGCGCCGTGCGCCTGTACGCGGATGGTATCGCTGAGCATGTTGTGAAGGCCGATGTAGCCTCGCTCTACCCCTCGCTGATGCGCACCTACCAGATCGGTCCCGCCTGTGATCGCCTGGGCGTCTTGCTGAGCGTGCTGGGACGCCTGACCGATCTGCGCCTGAGCCATAAAGCGGCGGCGCGTGCGGCCTCGCCCGGCTCGGTGGAGGCCAACCACCACGAGGCCACTCAGGCGGCGATGAAGATTCTGATCAATGCGGCCTATGGCTACATGGGCGCCGGCTCGATGGCGCTCTTCGCCGATAACCGCGCCGCCGGCGAGGTGACGCGGCGCGGACGCGAGGTGCTCAACCAGGTGGTTGATGCTCTGAGCCAGCGCGGTATGGCCTTGATAGAGGCCGATACTGACGGCGTGTATTTCGCTGTGCCTCGCGACTGGTCGGAGGAGCAGGAACGTACCCTGGTCGCCGGGATCGGGGCGGACTTGCCGGCGGGGATTCGCCTGGAATACGAGGGGCGCTATCGCGCCATGCTCAGTCACGAGGTTAAAAACTATGCCCTCCTGACATATAGCGGACAACTGGTTGTGCATGGTGTGGCGCTGCGCTCCAGCCGGGCCGAGCCGTTCGGCGAGCGCTTCTTGCGCCAGGCCCTGCAATGTGCTCTGACCGGCGATGTCACCGGCGTGCGCCAGGCCTATCTCCAGACAGTAGATGCCCTGCGCACGCGCGCGCTGCCCGCCTCCGATCTGGGGGCCCGTGTGCGCCTGTCGAAGACTCCCGAAGCCTACCAGGCCTCTCGCGTCACGCATCCTGAGCCGCAGTATGAAGCGTTGCTCAATGCCCGGCGCACAAAATGGTATCCCGGCGAGCGCGTGCGCTTCTATCGCGCTCGTGGCAAGAACTATATCTGGCTGCCCGAAGAGGCCGCCGAAACGCCCCTCGACCATGGCTGGACTGCCGGCGATGGACCGGAGGCGCATGAGGACACGCCTTCCCAGCGCGAAGTCAGCGCCGCGCGCCGCGATTACGATGTAGAGCACTACCTCCAGGTGCTCGTCACCTCCTACGCGGCCCGCCTGCGCAAGGCCTTCTCCCCCGCCGATTTCGCGCAACTTTTCCGCCTGGATACCCAGCCTGGCCTCTTTGATGAACCCATCGAGAATATCCAGCCCCGCTGGATTCGCTGCCAGTCCGCCTGAACCTATCTTGAGAATCAGGGCCATTTCAAAGTCGCCCATTCTTCGTAGCTGCGCGATTGATCGCGCTGGGACAAGCTTGTCGCCATGGCAGCCTCAGCGCGATAAATCGCGCAGCTACTGCTCTGTCAAGGTTCATGGCACGGGTGAGATGGCCCCAACCCGCGTAGGGATTCGGC
>JALYTT010000656.1 GCA_030854145.1 Chloroflexota bacterium
GGCCAGCACGGGCGAGGCAAGCCATCGCCCCTACGAACTCGCTCGACCTACTCCTATGGAGGAAACTATGACCCTGCAAACATTTCCTATAGAGAAGAGGCCGCGTGTTGTCGTTGCGCATATAAACGGCAGCCTCAACGTGCAGGCCTGGGATAGGTGGGAGGTCGCTGTCGAGACAAGCGGGTACGTGGGCGAACTGCGCCAGGAAGGCCATACATTGTTTATTGCCAATGGCGAGGGTGATATCGCGCTATGGGTGCCTGCTGAACGCAAGTTTGGCAGCACGAAACTGAAAGGCGTCACCGATATCAGCGTGACGCAGTTGAGCGGACATATCTCGCTGGAGACGGTCAAAGATGTGTCTGTGAAAGGCATTGGTGGAAGCGTCCACTTACAAGATATTCATGGAGACGTGGAACTGGAAGGTATTCAGGAACTCGCCGAGATTGTGAGCTGTGGAGGGGACCTGAGCGCGCTACGCATGCCGGCACTGCGGGTGCGCGAGGGAGTGGGAGGGAATGTCTCCCTGGCAGATATTGCGCGCATCGAGATCAACGCCGTGGGCGGTGATCTGGAGATGTCTCAGGTAGAAGTGGCGGAGATCTCCGTGGTGGGTGGCGATCTGAGGGCGTATAGTATCCATGTGGCTTTACATACCGGTAACATTAGCGGTGATTGCCAGGTGCAGGAGAGTGGCAACGCTGAGATCATAGTGCGCAACGTCGGCGGCGATGCAGAGGTGAGCGGCGCCGGACAAATGCAAGTAGGCAATGTGGGTGGCGATGGTGATCTGCGCAATGTGCGAGGCGCTGCCAGGCTGGGCAATATTGGAGGCGATGTCTCTTGCCGCAACATTGGTGGTCCTCTGCATATGGCCAATGTAGGCGGCGATGCTGAATTGGAAGGTGTGCCAGGAGGCATGGAGGCAGGCAGCATTGGAGGCGATCTCGACCTGCTGTCAACTTTCCCCGCTGGAAGCCATACCGCTCTCAAAATCGGCGGTGATGCCACTATCGCGTTGCCAGGGGATGCCAGTCTGAACCTGCATGCCATCGCTGGTGGCGACATCAGCGCTCCCGCGATGAACGTGCGCGGCGGCGTGGGCGGCATCAACCTGGTCTATGGAGAGGGAGCCGCCCGCCTGGAACTGATTGTGGGAGGCGACCTCACTGTGAGGCCAGCCATGCGCTACGGATCACATCTGCAATAACAGGAATCGCTCCCGGTCGCGTGCCACCTGGGTCAATGGTTGTACCAACTGGCGCAACTGCCCGCTGCCCTGGCTATTCCAGCCTTCGGGTGTGAGCTGCTGCACGTAGTAGTAGATTTGCTCGCTCCCGCGCACCAGCGATAGATCGAAATTCAGCAACTGCTTGAGTAGAGGTTCTTCCTGGCGGAAGCGCCCCCAGATACGATCCTGCGCCGGTACTGACATACCACGAATGTGTGCCTCCAGGTTGGAGATGGCTTGCTGAACTGCCTCTATCTCGCGTGCCTGGGCCAGCGCCTCCTGTGGAGGATCGGGGTTAGCCCGTGTCAGAGGCGGGATGTAGCGAAACTGGTATGCGGTCCGCAGTGTCATCAGCATATCTACGGCCTGCGCCAGGTGATAGCTGGCACGCTCGCGCACCAGGATATCATCGGCTCGTGCCTGGTTGACCGACCCGTAGAAATTGTACCCGTAGCCCGTGAGCAGCAGTTGCAACTGCTGCACCAGGGGATCGTTGGATGGTCCTGAACTCATAGCTCCTTTTCTTTCACAGGTTTATTGGTGCTTCGACGGCAGGGCGACTGTAAGGAGCGCCCTGCCGCTTGACAATCTCCTACTTCTGAACGGGGTGTGGCACGGGTGGCGGTGGCGCGGATGTTGTATAGCGATCAGCGCTGGTGATCGGTTGCGCACCATTGATGTTGAAGGGCAGGCCGACGGCCATATTAGGCGCGGAGACAATGCCCCGCTCTGCCATGAGCATCGCCGTATAGTAGCGTACCGCGTCGATTTCGCTCAGGCCAAAGGCTTTCAGCGAGATCAACGCCTTCATGCGCTCGTCCCGTGGAAATACCAGCACCTTGACGGTATTCAGGGAGATACCATAATCCGCCAGGAACGCTTGCAGGTGCTGGAACACGATCTGTGAAAGATCGTGAATCTTCTCGTTCACTGTCTCCAGCGGCGTAATCTGTACAAGTTGATTAACCGCCTGCTCGATGACTGGTCCCGCGTAAGAATTGACCTCCTGTGTGTTCAGTGTATGTCCCCGGTAGGGCATATGTTGAACCAGGCGAACGGCATTTTCGCGCGTCTCAACATGGATATAATAGTCTACACTGTAGACCATCTCGGCCATCTCACGCGAGAGGGCCATGCCGGTGGTCTTTAGCACAAGTTTGGCCCGGTTGACATAGAGGGCCTCAAACTGCCAGGGGCTCTGCCCACCATAGAAGGCTTGCTGGATAGAGCCAAAGATCGGCTTGTCGGTGGTCTGCACGGGGTACTGACCCGTTTCGTAGACATTGAGAATCGCGCCGCGCGACTTGAGCACACAGAAATGGTTGCTTTCGACTGTGAGCAGGGAACCATTGAGGATGCCGTTGTCGGGATAGTGCCAGAGCAGTACCTCTGGTCCCATAACTTCCTCGCCATTGGGTGTCAGGGTTGAAATGACATTGCGTACACCGGTCATGAAGAAATCCTCCTAGATCTTATGCATGTTTGATAAGTAGTGGTAGTATCTTCTTATTACAACGTAGCAATGGCCATAAAATCAAGGACGAGTTTTATGCGCCTCTGCAATGGCTATTGCAACAAGGAAACTTGCCTATTATTTAGTACGAGCATGCGAAAAAATGAAAATCAGATTTTCCCAATTTTATAAAACTCGCCAAAAACCCCTTGACATCGCGTAGCAGGTATGTCATAATACCGAAGTCGCTGATGCAGATGGATGGGTGGTCTGGTGGATAAACCTCCTGAACGAAGGTTGCTCCCAAGATAAATGTAGGACCCAATGTCTAAACGCTCTTTTTAGGGAAATAGCCATTGGTTTCTGTGTCCGTCTCTCAATGAGCGATACCAGGAAAAGCAAACGCGTTTTGCTTTCGGGTTCGGTAGTACCTTGACAATTGAAAAGTGGAAAACAGCAGAGCAAGCTGTTTTGTACACACAGTCAGCAAGTATGCAATAACGAGCAGCAATCAAGACCCATGAGCAGTCTCCGTCGCAGTGCGATGCGCTCCCTCGGCAACGAGGACCGCATCCACGTGCATGACGGATCACCCGCCTCTAGCG
>JALYTT010000657.1 GCA_030854145.1 Chloroflexota bacterium
TTACAAGCCCGTGTTGCAACACGGGCTTGTAAACCGCGCCCCTACACCTTACCTGTGCTTATGGTAGTTTTTCTAGCTTGGCGAAATCCATGCTCAGGCGTTTCTTGCCAAACTTGCCGGGGAACAGCACCTCGACGAACTCGGTGTTCTGTTCCATCTCGCTTTTGAGGATGATGCCGTCGCCAAACAGGTTGTGGCGCACCTTGTCGCCGGGCTGAAACTGGGCCTCCCTCGGTCCGGTTGGCGCGGTGGCCTTGGGAGTGGGGGCTGGGGTTGACGCCGTCGTTCTCGGCGACACGTTGAACGTGGAGCGCCTGGTCCACTGCGACGGATGTTCGTTGACCCTGGGTTTGCCGCTGCCGAAGACGCGCCCGCTCTCGCTCTCCGGGGCGCTGTCCTGGCCGTAGTCGTACTCGTCCCCCCAGTTGTCCCGGCTCTGCTGGCGCGCGCGCTGGCTGCGAGGCGTGTTATCCTGCACGAGGGTGGCCGGAATGTCTTCGAGGAAGCGGGAGGCCTCGGTGGGACGCCTCTCGCCAAAGAACGAGCGGTAGCGCGCGCGTACCAGGTAGAGGCGCTGCATGGCGCGGGTGAAGCCAACGTAGGCCAGGCGCCGCTCCTCCTCCAACTGCTCTGGTTTATCGACCGAGCGGGCATGCGGCAGCGAGCCTTCGTCCATGCCGACGATGAAGACGACGGGGAACTCCAGTCCCTTGGCGGCGTGCAGTGTGATCAGGGTCACCGAGTCGCGGTCTTCATCTCTGAGCAGCGAGCCGTCCTCGCTGGTCTGCGAGGTGTCGGCTCCACCCACCAGCGCCACGTTCTCCAGGAAGAGTTCGAGCGCGTTGTACGTCTCAAGCTCCGAGTAATCCTCGGCCACGCGCCGCAGTTCCAGGATGTTGCTCCAGCGTTCCTCGCCCTCCGGGGTGGCTCGCAGCTCTGGACCGTAGCCGGTGCGCTCGGCGATCCTGTCGAGTAGCTCAGGCAGGTGCAGTTCCTCGATGGACTCCCTAAAGTCTGCCATCAGCTTCGCGAAGCCCGTCAGCGCGCTCCTGGCGGCCTTCCCCAGCGTGGGATGCAGCTCAATCTGCTGCAGGGCATCGTAGGACGAGAGACGGTGCATGCTGGCCCACTGCTGGAGGTCTCCCAGCGTCTTCGGGCCAATTTTGCGGTTAGGGACGTTGATGATGCGTTGCAGGCTCAACTCGTCGTTCGAGTTCAGCAGCAGGCGCAGGTAGGCCAGCATGTCCTTGATCTCTTTGCGCTCGTAGAACTTGCGGCTGCCGATGACTTTATAGGGGATGTTCGAATGCAGGAACTGCTCTTCGATCGGGCGTGACTGCGCGTTGGTGCGATACATGACGGCCACGTCGCTGAGTCTGTCGATCTGCCCGCGCGCCAGTAAGCGGTTGATCTCGTGAGCGGCATAGAGGCCCTCAGCCTCGTCGTCGTAGGCCTCGTGCAGGATGACCTTCTCGCCGGTGCCGTGCGCGGTCCACAACTGCTTGTCCTTGCGCGTGATGTTCTGGCGCACCACGTTCTGGGCGGCGTCGAGGATGTTCTGCGTCGAGCGATAATTTTGTTCCAGCATGATGATCCTGGACTGCGGGAAATCGTGCTCGAAGCGCTGCACATTCTCGGCGCTGGCCCCGCGCCACGAGTAGATCATCTGGTCATCGTCGCCCACCACACAGACGTTGCCCAGGCCCTCGTGCCGGTCGGCCGTGCCGTAGCCCAGCAGGCGTATCAGTTTATACTGCGGCAGGTTGCAGTCCTGGAACTCGTCGACGTGGATGTAGTGCCAGCGCTTCTGGTAGCGCTGCAGGATCTCGGGGTCGCGCCGCCACAGTTGCTCCGTCAGCATCAACAGGTCATCGAAATCGACGCTGTTATTGGCGCGCAGGAGCTTCTGATATTGCTTGTAGACCCGTGCCGCCACCTCCTCGACGTACTTCCTGGCCTCCTCGGCCGCCTGGTCTGGAGAAAGCATGGCGCTTTTAGCGCGCGAGATGGCGCCCTGCATGGCTGCCGGGCGATACAGTTTCTCGTCAAGGTTCAAGGCGCGGACGGCCTGCTTCACCAGCGAGCCCTGGTCGTCGGTATCAAGGATCACAAAGGATTTGCTCAGTCCAATGGGTGCCAGGCTATCGGCCTCCGTGCGCAGGACGCGCACGCACACGGCGTGGAAGGTGCCGATAGTCATCTCCCTGGACGCGTTGATACCCACCAATTTCTCCAGGCGCTCGCGCATCTCGCGCGCGGCCTTGTTGGTAAAAGTCACGGCCAGGATGCGCCAGGGCGAGACATGTTTGTGCTGTGCGAGATAGGCGATGCGGTGCGTGATGACCCGCGTCTTCCCGCTCCCCGGCCCCGCCAGAATGAGCACCGGCCCCTCGGTCGTGGTGACCGCCTGCTGCTGCGGCTCGTTCAGCCCCACCAGTAAATCTTTGAGATCCTTGTGTTCTAACATCATCATTATCCATAAAAAAAATAGCGCGTAAATAGCATAGCCCGGCGCTTCATAGCTATCCGTCAGAGCCTGACCCCCGCTATTGTATCACACCCGGCCCCCGATGTGATGATAGAATACAGAAGGTACCCTCTTCTCGCCGCGCACAATATCACACAGTGACAGGGTTACCTTTGTCTGTATAAGCAGGGAGGTATCCTGCCAGACAAACCTCCCTGCAACTCATATGCCGACCGGGCGACGATTAGTCCAGCTTCCCATTGGCCGCGCCGGTAATATACTCCGTCGCCTTCTCCTCACTGGACGCCGAAAGCAGCGCGATAATCACCTCCTGCAAGACCTGGGGATCGTGGATATGCTCCGCGCGCTCACTCGCCAACGACTCCAACGCGGGGAAGCGCATCTGCACAATACTCATGAGCGTCCGGCGCTGGCGCTGAAGCTCCTCCTTCAGACCCTCCTTCAGACCCTCCTCGTGGCCTTTTTGGATTATCTCTTTGTAGACCCACGACTCTTTCATAATGTGTTCCAGCATGGTTTCGTTTTCTTGCATTGCAAACCTCTTTCTTAGCCACTCATCATCGAACACATCCTTAAATATGCCCGCCGCTAGAACATAGGCCAGCGTGAGCATATTGGATTTGCCAGCCTCTACCAGGCCATTGGCCACTTCTTCGACAACTTCAGGACGTTTGCCATCTTTCGCGAAAAACATAAGCGGCAGAATTTCCACCAGTTCCGATTCTCGTAAGTCCTCCACTGTATAGTCCCACAGTTTGATACTGCGAAAAGAGAACCAGTGGATCGTGCTGCCCTCGTGA
>JALYTT010000199.1 GCA_030854145.1 Chloroflexota bacterium
TCGCCAGTCAGCGCACACGCCCTGCGGGCTGACTGGCGAGGCAAGCCACGCCCTACGGATTCGCCCTGCAAGCGCTTTTTTGTCTTAAGTTCACGCCTATATGGCTTGCCTCGCTGTCCGGTGACCACCAGGACGGCGAGGCAAGCCACGCACTACGGACGACCATACGGGTATCATTTCGCGACGTGATAGAGCAGGTCAGGGATGATCCCAGGAATCACGTACTGCTGGATCATCACAATCACGCCCAGGATACAGGCCAGGATGATGCTGTGGATGAAGGTGCGGCGTATGACCAGGCCCTCTTTGCCAACCATGTTGCTTGTGGAGACGCCGGTTGTCACGTTTTGCGGGGAGATCATTTTACTCATCACGGCCCCCGACGAGTTGGTTGAGGCCATCAGGATCGGGCTGAGGTGCAACTGGCGGGCCGCCACGACCTGTAAATTGCCGAAGAGCGCGTTACTGGAGGTGTCGCTGCCGCTCAGGAAACAGGCGATCCAGCCCAGGAAGACTGAGAAGAAGGGGAAGATCGCGCCGACCGAGGAGATCGCCAGGCCCAGGGTGTAGGCCATGCCCGAATAGTTGAACAGGAATGCCAGGCCGACAATCAGCATGACGGTCAGGATAGCGAAACGTAGTTGGCGCCAGGTATCGGCCAGGGCTTGCAGAATAATGATCGGGCGGGAGCCGGCAATGATGACGATCACCGCGGTAAGGATCACAGCCAGCAGAATGGCGGTACCTGTGCCCAGTGGCTGGAAGGTGTAGACTGCTGCATACGGCTTTTTGTAGAGCGTCAGGAAGACAGCCCCGTCAAGGCCTGGCCACTTGATCTTTTGCTGCGCGACAAGCGCGACGCTCGCGAAGCCCCAGATAATCACGATAGCGCTCACCAGCAGCCAGGGGAGCCAGCCGAACACGGCCTCAGAGCCAGTTGGCTTGCTGTCGTTTCGCCGCGTCTCGGGTGCCCCGACCGCCGCAGCCGCCGGAACGGGCGCACCCTCCTCTGTCACGGCAGGCGCATTCACGGCCACGGGCGCCGGAACACCCTCCTCGGCTACAGCGGGCGCGTTTACCGTCCCGGCGCCAACGGCGGCGAAGCTCACCCGGTACTGGTCGCTATCGCGCGGCTTCCAGACTTGCACAAAGAGAATGACGCAGATAAGTGAGATCAGGGCCGCCAGCACATCAGGCAGTGCCGGGCCGATGAAGTTGGAGACCGCGAACTGCGTGATGGCGAACGAGAGGCCCGCTACCAGCGCCACGGGCCAGGTCGTGCGCAGGCTGCGAAAGCCGGTGAAGATGATCAGCGCATAGAAGGGCAGCAGGAGCGCGAAGATTGGCAACTGGCGGCCGACCATAGCCGAGAGCGGCTCTGCATGCAGGCCGGTCACGCCCGCCAGCGTGATGATCGGCGCGCCCAGGGCACCAAAGGCCACCGGCGTTGTGTTAAAGATCAGCGTCATCACGATGGCATCGAGGGGAGCAAACCCCAGCGAGATCAGCAGCGCGCTGCCGATGGCTACGGGCGTGCCGAAGCCCGCGATACCCTCCATCAGGGCGCCGAAACTGAAACCGATGACTAAGAGCAGGATGCGCCTATCGGCGGGTACATTGTGGACCATCCAGCGGCGGAACAGGTCGAACTTGCCCGAACGTACCGCGATGTTATACAACCACATTGCGTTCCAGACTATCCACATCACCGGGAAGAGCGCGAAGGCCACTCCGTTCAGTGTTGAGGAGGCGGCCAGTCGAAAGGGCATCTGCCAGACGGCAACTGCGATGATCAGGCCGACGGCAAGCCCCGAAAGCGCGGCCAACCAGGCGGGCCAGCGTACCAGGCCGAGTAATATCAGGACCACGAGAATAGGAATAAAGCCAACGAGGAAGGAGAGAAACAGGTTGTTAGCGACAGGGGTAAGTAACTGATGGAACATCCGCGTCACCTCCATGTGTACGAGTCAAATGGCTCATGTTACTGGCTACACTACCGTGTTACTCAAGGAAGACAGGAGTTCGTATGAAGTGGATGGATGGATCTGCTAAGCGTGTTGCTGCGCGAGGAAGCCTCCTTTCATTGATGTTCATCTATTATAGAGTGTGACATACCGTTCATGGTTATGTCAAGGGCCGGGGCGACGCGGGCGAGGCATTGTCGGCGGACAATGTCGGCGGGCAAAGGGAGCCGAAGAGGAGCCGAAGCCATAGCTCCTACGCGAACCGGAGCACGTCTGTATCGCTCTGGCCCTTGACAATCACTATTCTCTATGTCATAATCGTAACGTACAGTACGTTACTGAAATGAGTGAGTAGTAATGGAACGCAGACAGAACATCCGCGCCCAACAGACACGCGAGCGCCTCCGCGCCGCTGCCCACCGGTTGTTTCTTCAGCAGGGCTACCTGGCGACAAGTATTGATGCCATTCTGGTGGAGGCGGGTATTTCCTCTAAGGAGACCCTCTACCGTCACTATGTCAACAAGGAGGCTCTCTTTGTCGATGTTCTGAGCCATCTGACGCTGGAGCAGCCGGGCTTTTCCGAGAAACTTGCGGCCTTACCCACGCCTCATGATCTGTCGTCGTTGCAGCAGGCGCTCACGCAATTTTCTCGCGAGATCCTTTCAATGATGAGCCAGCCTGGGTATCTGCCTCTGGTGCGGATGATCATCGCCGAAGCGCCGCGCTTCCCGCAG
The DNA here is from genome assembly GCA_030854145.1 of Chloroflexota bacterium. The sequence goes on from JALYTT010000199.1 coordinate 2,700, forward strand.
CTCCCCAGCCTGTTTTTCTCGACCGTCACGCAGCGCGGTCTCGCCATCATCGCCGCGTTACTGCAAGAGGCCCGCGAGCAACAGATCATCGCCGACGTCGACTTCGACGCCGTGATGCATACGTTGCTTGGCGGGTTGGTAACCTATGTTATACCGAGCCTTGTGTTTGCAGGGGAGGAAGCGCAGCCTCCGCCACTCGACCGCGCTGATGCGGTTGTCGAGATCATCATGCGCGCATTGACACCGTAATCGTTGACTTTGGCCTTTTAGAGGAGGATAAGATGTTTCCCAAGCGCATACGTGTCTTTAACAAGTACGTCACGAATCGGATATTACGCGGATTCGCAAGCTTTTCCCGCGGCCCGTTTGCGATCATGCGTCACGTTGGCCGGCGAAGTGGAAAGCCGTATGAGACCACCATCATGGTCTGGCCGCTGGGAGAGGGTTTTGTGATTGCGTTAACGTATGGGCCAGAGGTGGATTGGTATCGCAACGTTCTGGCTGCTGAAGGTTGTACTGTGTTCTGGCATAGAAGGGTCTATACTCTCGGGAAACCGGAGCCGATTGATGCGAAAACCGCTTTGCCAGCGTTCCCCGCGTTCTTCAGGCTGATATTGCGAGGGCGGGTACAGCATTTTATATGGATGAAGTCCAGCATTGCTGAGCCAGCCCCACTGGAGGAAGTAGTACGTTCAGAGTAGAGGTTACGCGCTCGTTTTTGGAGAGATTTAATTAATCAATCAATAAAGCCCTGACCCAGAGATGAAAGGATCTGTGGTTGGGGCATTATGATATAATGGGCAAGAACATTTACGGACTATAACTGTTATTATTATTAGAGAATACCGCAGGCAGGCAGGCAGAACTAGAGCCAGCTATCAGGAGAAGACCGCGCTATGCAAGTACTTGGAAAGCTGATGGGTGATCCCAACAAAAAAGAGCTAAAGCTTATCCAGCCAACCATAGAAAAGATCAATGCCCTCGAACCCGCCATGAAGAAGCTGAGCGATGAAGAATTAGCGGCGAAGACCGTCGAATTTCGCGCGCAGTTGGCCTTTTACCTCAAGGGTGGATTAGTGCTTGAGGACGAACTGCTCAAGCTCTTTCGCGAGGCCCTGGACGGAGTTGAGCAGTTGGCGGAAAAATGCAGCGATGCGCAACTGCGCGAGGCCATCAGCGAGTATCGTCAGAAACTGGAGAGGCGCAGCGATCGGGAAAGCTATCTCAGCGATCACCTGCAAGATACGCTCTCCGAATGTTTTGAGACAGGCTACGAGCGCCTGAACCCCAGGCTCAACGAGTTGCGCGTGATGGCGGCCATGGATCTTGGCGAGAAGCGGCAGGAGTGGCCCGACGAGGCCAAAGACCCGCAGCAGGCCACCATCGCCCTGCTCAGGGAGGTCGAGCCGGCCTTGAAAGAGGTAGACGATGACCAGCTCGCCGAGGCCTTCCAGGAGGCCTGGCCCAGGTTTGAGGAGGCGCGCCGTAACGCGGGCGACGCCGAGGAGGGTGCCGATGAGCGGCTGGAGCAGATGCTCGGTGCGGTCCTGAAGCATGTTCAGGCTGAGATTGTGGCGCTCAAGGCGGAGGCCATGGATACGCTCACCGCAGGAATGGCCAAACGCTATAGGGGCGGCAAGACGCTTGATGATCTACTGCCCGAAGCCTTCGCCGTGGTGCGCGAGGCCGGCTGGCGCACCATCAAGATGCGCCATTACGATGTGCAGCTTATTGGCGGCATCGTCCTGCACCGGGGCAAGATCGCCGAGATGAAGACCGGCGAAGGTAAAACCCTGGTCGCCACTCTCCCTGTCTACCTGAACGCGCTGACTGGCCGGGGCGTTCACCTCGTCACCGTCAACGACTACCTGGCACGCCGCGACTCCGAGTGGATGGGCAATATCTACCGCTTCCTGGGGCTGAGCGTTGACGTGGTGGTCAACACTGTGGAGCCGCAGACCGCCGCGCGCCGCGCCGCTTACGCGGCCGACATCACCTATGGCACCAACAACGAGTTTGGTTTCGACTACCTGCGCGACAACATGGTGGGTTCGATGATGCAGATGGTGCAGCGCGACATGCACTTCGCCATCGTTGACGAGGTGGACAATATCCTGATCGACGAGGCGCGCACCCCGTTGATCATCTCCGGCCAGGGTCAGGAGTCCACCGACCTGTACGCCAAGTTCGCGCGCTGGGTGCCGCGATTGAAGGCCGAGACCGACTATACCATTGATGAGAAGCTGCGCACGGTGATGCTGACCGAGGAGGGCGTTGAGAAGCTGGAGCACCTGGCGGGCGTGAAGAACATCTATGACGAGGAGAACCTCGACCTGACGCGCTATATGGAGAACGCCCTCAAAGCGCAGGTGATCTTCAAGCTCGACAAAGACTATATCGTCAAAGATGGCGAGGTCATCATCGTCGATGAGTTCACCGGTCGTCAGATGCCAGGGCGGCGCTACAGCGAGGGTCTGCACCAGGCCATCGAGGCCAAAGAGGGCGTGAAGGTCCAGCGCGAGAACCATACGCTGGCCACGATCACCTTCCAGAACTACTTCCGCCTCTACGAGAAACTGGCCGGTATGACCGGCACCGCGCTGACCGAGGCTGAAGAGCTGAACAAGATCTATAAGCTGGATGTGGTGGTCATCCCACCGAACAAGCCCATGGTTCGCCAGGACCTGTCCGACCTGATCTACCGTACGATGGAGGCCAAGTTCAAGGCCGTCGTCGAGGAGATCAAGGAGAGCTACGAGCGCGGCCAACCCGTGCTCGTCGGCACCACGGCGGTCGAGACCTCGGAATACCTCGCCGAACTGCTTGACAGGCAGGGTATACCGCACCACGTCTTGAACGCCAAACACCACGAGCGCGAGGCGCAGATCGTGGCCCAGGCCGGGCGCAGCGGCGCGATTACCATCGCCACCAACATGGCGGGTCGCGGTACCGATATCCTGCTGGGCGGCAATCCCGAGAACTACTTTGACACCATCCTGCGCCAGCACGCCGAGCGTGTGAGCTACATTCGCGATATGCCGACGGAGAGCGAGGAGGAGCGCCTCGAAAAGGAAGAGGCTATCCAGGAACATCTTGCCAATATGACCGAGGAAGAGAAAGATGACCTCTTCCAGAAAAAGATCACAGAGTGCGAAGAGGATCGCCAGCGAGTCCTGGAGCTGGGCGGGCTGCATATCATCGGCACCGAGCGCCACGAGTCGCGCCGCATCGACAACCAGTTGCGCGGTCGTGCTGGACGCCAGGGAGACCCCGGATCGTCGCGCTTCTATCTCTCGCTCGAAGACGAACTGATGCGCCGTTTTGCCGCCGAGCGCGTCTCGAAGGTTATGCAGATGGTGGGCATGGAGGAGGATATGCCGCTGGAGAGCGGGCTGGTCTCGCGCTTCATCGAGCAGGCGCAGACGAGAGTTGAGGGTTCCAACTTCGATATTCGTAAGAATGTGGTCGAATACGACGATGTGATCGCCAAGCAGCGCGAGGTGATTTATGGCGACCGCCGGGCCGTCCTTGAGCACGCCGATATGCACGAGCGCATCCTCACGATGATCCGCGCCGAGGTCGGCAGTATCGTAGACAAGTGCATACCGGGCCAGGTCGTCTCGGAAGAGGAACAACTGGAGACCCTTTTTACGTTCATGGAGCGCTGGGTGCATGTGCCGGAGGAGATTCTGCCGGAAAACATCCATGCTGTGCGCCGCGATGAACTGAAGAAGAGACTGATCGAGCTGGTACTCGATCACTACCAGGAGCGCGGCAACGAGCTTGATGAGCTGGTGGAGCAGAATCCCGATCAGGGCGTGATGACCATCCGCGATATCGAGCGTACCCTGACGTTGCAGGTGCTGGATCGCCTATGGATGGACCATATCGACGCTGTGGATATCATGCGTTCGGGTATTCAGTTTCGCTCGATAGGCCAGCGCGACCCGCTGGTAGAATTCAAGAACGAAGCCTATCGTATGTTCGATGAGCTAAAGCAGGCCATCCAGCACTATATCGTCGATGAACTGCTCAAGTTGCTACGCAACGGCGTCCCCTTCATCGCCCAGCAGGCCAAGCCGCAGCCCAAAGCGCCGCGCAATCTGCGCACCAACGCCGACGACATCGCCCGCGCCAGCGGCCAGGTGAAGGCGGATGGCAGCGGTGAGCGCCCGAAGGTAGCCGCCGGCGTCCGCCGGCAGGGTGGCAGCCGCCAGAATGGCCACAGCCGCACATCCGTCGCCGCCGCCCAGAGCGCGCGCACCGTCGCCGCCCACAAGATCGGCCGCAACGATCTGTGCTATTGCGGCAGTGGCAAGAAATACAAGAAGTGCCACGGGGCATAAGCATGGCATGAAGAGGGAGGGGCGCCGGAGAGGGAAGGGGCTGTAAACCGCACCCTTCCCTCTCCGGCGCCCCTCCCTTTCCAGGCATCCTTACCCTTCTGGGCGTCCCTCCCTTTCCAGGCATCCTTACCTTTCTGGCAAGCTACGCCATCTACAAGAAGATCGCGCTAGCTCAGACCTACATCATCAAAGCGGGTAAAGGTTGCGTCGCCAGGATAGTTGTCGTCGTGGCTGGTCAAGGTAAGCGTATAGGAATGACCTGCCGTCACGGTAGCTGTGACTTTGACCCATGTTCCGTTGGTGTTACAGGTCTTAGGCAGGATGGTCGAGGTTCTATTGCTCGTGTTGTCCTTAAGTGTCGCCGTTGCCCAGTCATAGGTCAGGGTGTCCGGGCAATATACCTGGTACCAGAAGGTCAGGGTTGTTGTCCCGGCAGGTGCCGTGAATGTCTGCTTAATGGTACTGCTGCCATTGGTGGGAGAGGACCCGCCAGCCTGACCGGAGTGGGCGCCCGAATGCGCAGTACTGCTGATCGAGGTCGTCCCGGTGGTGGTCCAGCCGGAGAAGCTCCCGGTCTCGAAGCCGCCGTTGGTAATGCCACCGCCTCCGGTTGATGTCACGGTAACCGTCACGGATGTGCTATGGCTAAGGCTACCTGCGGTGCCCTGAACGGTCACTGTATACGTGCCGGCCGCCACAGATGAGCCAACACTGACGGTCAGTGTCGAGCTGCTCCCTGCCGTCACCGACGTTGGACTCAGGCTCGCAGTTGGGCCGGAAGGCGAGACACTTGCCGAGAGGCTAATGGTGCCGACTGAGCCGCTGGTGACAGTGGTATTGATGGTTGCGGTACCGCTGCCTCCTGGAGCAATTGATAAACTGGCGGGGCTAGCGCTGATCGAGAAATCATTCGACCCTGTTCCGCCAACAATCGGGTGTGAGAGAGCGCACGAGTTGGTATCATTCGACCAGGTAGATTGCATGGCGTAGGAGCCGTTGCCCATGGTGACGTTGTTGGAGCCACCTGCCTGACCGGGGCTGATCCAGGCACACTCGTCGCCGTTCTCCTGACCGTTGGAGCTGTTCGTCCAACCGCCGGCGGGGTTCTGGTCGGTGACCGTCTCGGCATACTCATGACCCTCAACGATGGTGTAGCCATCAAGGGTGCCAGCCGAACCGGAGTTGACGAAATTCTGACCACAACTAGCGCCAGCATCTGGAACATATGGCATGTTGGTGAATGCAATGTCACCGTAGGGCGAGCTAGCCGCGCCACCGCTGAGTGAGCTGTCTCTGTTATAGTCGTGCCACGCGCAGAAGCCACCGGACTGGTAGTTATCTGGATCGGTCCCGGTAGCTGAGAGGACCACATACTGCGCGTAGCGGTTGCTCGCCGCTGTGGTATTGCCGAAGTGGCCAGCAGCCGTGATGGCCTCAGTGGCCAACTGGTGGCCCGAGGCCGCGTTTGGCTCTGAGCTGGAGTTGTCGTACCAGACACCCGCTAGTGCGCCGCCCGCGGGGTAGCCAACGTGTGCAGCATTGGCTGGACAACTGGTGGCGCCCGCAGACACGCTGGAGCCGTCGCAATACTGGGTCATGGTGCCTGACCACAACTCATTGCCTGTGCCCAGTCCCTTGAACAGGTTCTGTACATGGGGCGCTGCACCCAGGGAGTCGTTGGAGAAGGTTAGATTGCCGTTGCCATCGGTGCTTTGTGAGCCCCACTGGGTGCCCCAGAATACCAGGTACACCTTCTCTGGGCCGCTGGTCACACCGATGCCGTCGATACCGCCGCCATAGGACAGCGTGTTGGCAGAGGTGGCCGGGTGTGTCTGCTGGTAAGAATTCATCTTGCCAAACTGGGCGATCGTGGGTATGACGCCGTGCCGGTAGTTGTGGTGATACGCGGGGGAGTAAGGGTTAGTGGTGGTAGCGCCCTGGCTGGTGTTCGCAGCACTGGCAGCGAAAGCGCCGAAGGACGTGAGTGCTGTTAGCACCAGGAGCACCACTGACATGCTAAATACTCTGATCACTCGTTTCTGCACGCGCAACTCCTTTTTGGGGTGAAAAAAGAAACGTTTCTCTGATGGCGGAAATGAGGCTTCTAGTGAGATCAAAGCTCGATCACATTTGAACGCAAATCAGTTCAGCGAAGAATGAATGCGACTCATATTCCAGCACCATTATAAGTATAGCACTCTCAACTTAATTGCCACTTCATTAAATTTACATAAGACATTTACGGTGGCTGCGTGGTATAAGACGTAGTAAGTTGAAAGCGGGCACCCGCAAGGGATGCCCCTCCATGTCTGATCGGGCGGAGGTGACATGGCGATGGAGGAGGCATTACGAAACCATAGCCCTGCTCTCGCTCAGCGATTGCTGGCGCAGCCAGACGTAGCCATCTTCCAGTGTAGGCGTCAGAGTTTGCACCTCCTGTAGCGGGCCGTGTGGTTCAGGGCCGATCACGTGATAGAGCGTAGACTCTTTTTGCGGCAGGATCGAGATCACGCCAAAGTCGGCTGGCAAGACGTAGTCGGGGGGGGCGAGGAATTGCCAGGTATGGCCGGTGGCGGCCTCGATGAGCTGGCGCGTCTGGCCGTGAAAGATCAGCCGGCCGTGATTGAGTACGGCCAGGTGCTGGCAGGTCTGGCTGATATCCTCGACCACGTGCGTCGAAAGAATCACGATACGCTGCTCAGCCAGCCGGGTCAGCAGCGTGCGCAGGCGAATGCGCTCCTCGGGATCAAGTCCGGCCGTCGGCTCATCGATCACCAGGATATGCGGATCACCTAGCAGGGCCTGGGCGATGCCCAGACGGCGCTTCATGCCGCCCGAATAGGTTTTGATCTTGCGGTCGGCGCTCTCGCTCAGACTCACGACTTCGAGCAGGGCCGCGATCTGTTGGCGGCGCGCGCGGCGGTCGTAGAGGCGTTTGAGCAGGCCTATGTAGTCCAGCAGCTCGCGCCCGGTTAGATCTGGATAGAGACCCAGCTCCTGGGGCAGATAGCCGAGTTGAGCGCGTACCGCCCTGCGCTGGGTGCTCTGGCTCAGATCATAGGAGCCAATAACCACGCGCCCGCTGGTTGGACGCAGCAGGGTGGCCAGGATACGCAGCAGCGTCGTCTTGCCCGCGCCGTTTGGTCCCAGCAGGCCAAACACGCCATGTTCGATGCGTAAGTCTATGCCATGTAAGGCCTCGTGCGAGCCGTAGCGCTTCGAGACGTTTTCAATCAAAATTTCCATGTCAATCTCTCCATTCCTCGAAAACAGTGGCTAATGGTCTGACAAACTTTATGTGAAGCTCCGCCTTCGGCGGCGAGAAGAGGGAAGTATCGGGGGCACAGCTCCCAGTCTCCCAGTCAAGGGGCGGCTGCCCCTTGCAACCCCGCTTTTCAAGGCTAATGTAAATTGCCGAGCAGGCGCTCCTCGCGGCGTAGCCAGTACCAGTTCCAGGTAGCCAGCGTCAGGGCTATAACTAATAAAGCCAGGCGATTTATCCACCAATCCGGCGCGTCGTGGCCCCAATACGTGTAGGGGATGAAGAACAGGTGGACGGCGGGGATAGCGAGCAGTTCATCGTGCATAAAGAGCGCGGCCATCAGGGGGGATAGCGGCGATGACCGTGCCTAAAGCAACGTTGTCTGGAGAAACACGGCCGGCATGCCCAGGATGACCAGAAAGAGCGCGCAGAGCAGGTAGCCCAGGAACGCGGGCAGCAGCACGGCCAGGTAGTTGCCCACAAACTTGCCCAGCACGTAGCGCGCGTTCCCCTGGTCTGTGGTGCGTTGTAGCTCAAGCATACCAAGCCGGCGATCACGTTCCATGCGATCAGCTACGAGCAGGACCGCCACAATGTCAAAGATTAGATCGCCATAATGGGCAGTAGCAAAAGTGAGGAGATTAGCGAAATCTGTGGGTGTGAAGTGCAGGCTTACATAGACGGAGTGCGGCGAGGGATGCTTCAGCGTGCCTATGTTTCCCGCGAAGATGAGCATGATCAGGGCGGCAGCGAAGGCGAAGGCCAGCCAGAAGCCCCAGCGCCGCCACTGCATCACAATCTCGGCCCGCACTGTGGCCCAGATCTGTCCCCCAGCAGCCATCCAGCCGCTGCCGGGCGCAACACGTGCAACTTGTATCATAGAGCGAAATGCTCCTTTCGTTCGAGAATAATGAAAACTGGTAGCAGAGCCAACTTTGATCGACTGCCTCAGCCTCCTTATAAAGTGAGTATCAGAAAAGGGGAAAATGGTTCACTCCCCACATCGAGATATAGCTTGCCCCACCAGCCCCAACAAATTCGCCGAAGAGTGCGCCATTATTCTCTGTAGGGACGCGATAAATCGCGTCCGCCGCAATTTATTGCGCGAATCCTTTGAGGC
>JALYTT010000658.1 GCA_030854145.1 Chloroflexota bacterium
TGCCACACGGGCTTGTAAACGGCGCCCCTACGCCTCCGCGCCCTCTATACAGCGATGGGGACCGCCGGCAGAGCATGCTGCTCATACCACAGAGATGCGCGCTCGACGCCCTCGCGTATGCTGACCTGGGGGACATAGCCCAACTCGGTGCGCGCTTTGCGAATCGAGTGGCGATTATCGCTGCCGAAGAGGGCGATGCCGTGGCGCGTGACAAAGGGTTGCTGCGAGCGTGCGAGATCGGCGACAACCTCGGAGACGGAGGCGAGGGCGTAGGCGGCGCGGTATGGGATGTGCACCCAGGGCGACACGACACCAAGCTCCTGGGCTATAGCGTGCAGAAACTCTTCTTGAGTGAGCGGCTCATCGTTGCTGATGTTATAGGCCTGTCCCTGAGCGCGCTCATGGCCGGCGCAGAGCAGCAGCCCCTGTACCACATCGGTTACGTAGACGAGCGGGAGAGCATTGCGACCAGAGCCGATGATGATATCCTTGCCGGCACACGCGCGATCAGCAATGCGCCCAAAGTTCAGACGGTCGCCAGCCCCAAAGATCGTGCCTGGCCGGATGATGGTCGCGGGCAGACCCTCCTCGGCAATCATGCGCTGCACCAACAGATCGCCCTGCGCCTTGGTTATGCTGTACGGCTCAGGCTGTGGCTGCAAGGCGTCATCCTCGGTCAGCACCCGACCACGATCCGGGCCATAAACGGTCCAGGAGCTAATGTGGATCAGGCGGCGTATACCAGCGGCCAGCGCGGCGCGGCAGACGTTCCCGGTGCCAACGACGTTCACCGCGTTATATTCTCGCATCGGACGCCAGAGGCCCATCATCGCGGCCAGGTGAAACACGGTATCCACGCCGCGCATGGGCGCCGTGAGCACATCTGGGTTGCGCACGTCGCCGCGAAAGACCGCCACGCCGCGCTTTTCGACCCAGGTAGTATCCTCGGTAGGCAGGGCGAGCACACGCACGTGATCGCCTCGTTCTTGCAAGGCCGGGATCAGGTTGCGACCCAGAAAGCCGTTGCCACCAGTAATCAGTATCTCCATAGTATGGCTCTTTCTCTTACATTATACACTCGCCGCACGCTGGGCAGTGCGATACCAGGCAATCCCCTGGCGAACGCCCTCCGCCAGGCTCATCTGAGGGACGAAGCCAAGTTCCGACCGCGCTCGATTGATGGTGATGCGATTCTCGCCTCCAAGCAATTCCACGCCGAAGCGCGTGAGCGGTGGGGGCTGCTTCCAATGTAACAGGTGACCGGCCATCTCTGCCGCGAAGCCGGCGCCCAGGGCCAGGCGATAGGGAATATGCCGGCGAGGGCGAGGCACAGCCAGCTCCGAGGCGATGGTATTGAAGTAGTCGTTCTGTGTGACCGGCTCATCATTGACCAGCAGGTAGGCCCTGCCTGGCGCGTGCTCCGCCGTGCTTGCCAGCACTATCCCGCGCGCCACATCCGTGACGTAGATCAGCGGCAGGTGGTTGTTGCCGGAGCCGATCACGACCATCTTGCCCTGCTCAACGAGCGCGGCGAAGCGGCCAAAGCTGCCGATATCGCGCGGCCCATATACAAGGCCCGGCCGCACGATGCTCACTGGCGCTCCTGTGTCGCGAATCATCTGCTGCAAGAGCCGCTCACCCGCGACCTTCGATTGGCTGTAGGGATCGGGTCCGCCGCGCAGCGGAGTCGTTTCGTCGGCGGTGCCACGTATGTCGATGCCATGCACCGTGGCCGAACTGACATGCACAATGCGCCGGACATGCGCGGCCAGAGCAACTTCTAGCAAGGCTTTCAGGCCAAGCACGTTGATGCTTTCATAGTCAGCCGGTGGCCCCCAGGGACCTGTGCGCGCCGCGCAATGTAGCACGCGCTCAACACCAGCAAGCGCGGACTCCAATGACGTGCGGTCAGCCATGTCGCCCCTGTGGACATCCACCCCGGCCTCCGCCAGCCGCGTGACATCTTCAGCCGGTCGTGCAAGGATACGCACGGCTTCACCCTGCTCCAGCAGGAGATCCACCACGTGGCTACCAAGGAAGCCCCCCCCACCCGTCACAAGTACCGTCATAGTTCACTCCACACAATATATCAACACATAGCGATGAAAACATCGTCACCATTTGCGGCCAGGTGCGCAGAGAAGTTGTGGGGTATCACTGTTCAGCGGTTGGCCAGCATTCAGGCGAGTACATGCATGCTCATCAATCTTATGGCAGAGTACCATCGAAACATACGACTGTAAATAGTCCTGCGGTACTGAGTAGGAATTACGGCTGATGAAGCTGCTAGGAGGCAGAGTGTAGGGAATGCCCATTTTCTGAAGGCGGAAGCGAAGTGCAAACTCTCCCCCGCCTTCAGAAACGGCTACTCGACGCTACGCGTTCTGAGCGGCATTAAAGACGGCGAACCAGTCACTTCCATAGTAAGGAGAATACATGTGGTTCACGTCATTGTTATACTTGTAGTCGTTATGCCCGTTGACATAGCCGAACGTGTTGCCGATGGAGATCAGCCAGCCGCCTCCACTGGACCCGCCTGTCATATTGCAGGTGATGCCCAATGTCGTTGGACCTGGGCTGGGCCGATCGAACGCGTAGAGCGACGAAGGACAGTACCACAGACGGCCTCCATCAAATGGAGGAGCGGCCGGGTACCCAAAGGCATAGAAATACTGGTAATAGGATTGACCGTACGTCCAGCCAGCTCCACCAACCACATTGACCGCATACCCACTGCTATTGGCATTCAGGACCGCTGCCCCGTAGTCATAGGCGAACCAGCCGTCGTAATACCAGTAGTAGTGCGTCCACAACTGACGCGCTGTCCACAAGTACCCGGTCCGACAGCCGTAATAATATTGGGCGCAGAAGACCCAGTTGGAGTAAAATCGCCGTCCGCCTCCCGCGGCCACACAGTGACCTGCGGTATCAACCGTACTCAGGTTATGGCTGGTGGTCGCCGTTCCCGAACACTGGTAGTTGTACCCGGTCGCCGGATCGGTAAAGAAAACTTTCCCTACCGTCGACCAGGGGAAAGAGTAGGGGTAAGGAAGCACATAAGCCTTGGGAGCAACTCCAATACGAGGAGCGGCTGCCTGTGCTGCCACAGCCTTGTGAGGAGCAGTAGGAGCCTGACTGCCGGCCGCGCCAGTGCGGGCGGGCGCATGGGCAGCGACTTTGGCCTGATGCAGTAGCTGATCACCAGACAGAGCAGACTGCATACGCTGAGGAGTCCAGTAGGCTCGAACAGCAGACTCTGCCGCTGGCGTGGTCACCCGAGCA
>JALYTT010000200.1 GCA_030854145.1 Chloroflexota bacterium
TGATCATCCAGCGTATAGGTCGTGGTATCTTCTGGATAGGCCCAGAACAACGGACGTAGAATTGGCGCTCCCGTGCGATGGCACTCCTCAAAGAGCGAGTACAGATACAGGATCAGGCGCTGGCGCAGCTTAAACATGGCACGATAGATCGACTCATACGGCTCCCCAAAAACCCATGGCTCCTGGTGGCGCGTCTGCTTTTCCGAGTGATTGCGACAAAAGGGCTGAAAGATGCCAAACTCAGTCCAGCGAGCAAGCAGCTCTCCGCTGGTATCCCCATAAAAGCCTCCGATATCGACACCCGTCCAGCCAACACCCGAAAGCCCCAGATTCTGCAATTGCGGCAGGCTCATCGTGAGGTACTCCCAGGTGGAGGCATTATCGCCGGTCCACAGCAAGGCGTGACGCTGTATGCCTGCGTAAGCAGAGCGTGAAATGACAAAGGGGCGGCGTTCAGGTTGTAAGCGTAAGAGGCCTTCTCGCGTGGCCTGCGCCATAAGTGATCCATAGGCGTTATGGACCTGAACGTGTAATCTGACCTTGCCCCCACCAGGATGGATCACGTTGGCGGGCATCGTCGAATTCAGGGGAATAAAGAGGGCAGGCTCGTTCATATCGGTCCAGATGCCCGCGACACCCGCAGCGAGCAATGGCCGATGTTGCTCTCCCCACCATGCCCGTGCCTCCGGGTTGGTAAAATCGGGAAAGGCGCAGATGCCTGGCCAGACGGCATTCTGGTATTCATCTCCCTGTGCCGTTTTGCAGTAGAGATCCCGCTCCCTGCCTTCGCGATAGACTATGTACCGCTCATCTACCTTGACACCCGTATCTACAATATAGACTATATGAAATCCCAGCTCTTGAAGCTCGGCAAACAAGCCTGCCGGGTCAGGGAACCGCTGGTGGTCCCAGGTGAAGACACGGTAGCCATCCAGGCAGTCAACGTCGAGGTACAGAGTATCGCAGGGAATATCGCGCTCACGAAAGGTGAGCGCAACCTGCCTGACCTCTTCGGCTGTCTCATAGCTGAAGCGACTTTGCCCGTTGCCCAACGCCCATAGGGGAGGCAGAGGGGTATGCCCCGTCAGCTCCGTATAGCGCGCCAGGACATCCTGGGGCGTGGGTCCGCAGAACACATAGTACACGAGGTCCCCATTGCTGGCTCCGAACCACGAGCGCTGAGCATCTTCGTGGGCCAGGTCAAACTCGACGCGCGTCGTACTATCGAGGAAGAAGCCCCAGGCCTGGCCATCGGCCAGCACCAGCGTAAACGGGATGGAGACATACAGGTTGTTTTGCAGCGCCGTATGACCACGCGGCGGATCGACATTCCAGAAAAGCTGATGAGAGTGTGTCTTATCCAGCTCACCTGTGCGTTCCCCACAGCCGAAATAGTGCTCCCTGGGCATATATTGCTTATACACACGCACAGGAGTGCCCAGAGTTCCAGAGGCATCCGCTAGCTCGACCACTGGAGCCTCGACGGGCGCAGCGAAGTAGCCCATGCCAAGAGCTGGATCATCTGTGGCAAATGTGCGGCCTGTCGCGTCATAAAAACCGATGCGCAGTGGATTAAGAGAGAGATGAGCTGTTGCCATAGATGTTGCGATAGTCACCTCGCTCGTTTCTTCCACAATACTGATTGGCCCCGCTTCCCCCTTCCAAGGAACTACCGCCTCCGAACTATAACAAGCAGACCGGCCCTGGGGAAACAAGCCAACGCGAAACAGATCGGGGGCAAGCGCCGTCACCTCGACTATGGCCGAGCCAGCATGCAGGCAGATCTTTGAGCTATCCTTTTCGATCATCGTCGCTGTACCAAGAGCTTGATAGCCAGGAGGTGCAGAAACTACATGGGCGATTGTACTGGCTGACGGTGCCATCTCCATAACAATGTTTTCCTTTCAAAAAACGTCCTTTCGAAAAGGCGTTTCAACCAAGATGTGTTTTGCCAGAGAACCTGAACCGGGGAGACGGTTGAACGTCTCCCCGGTTCAACGTTTGCTTCCCGTGGAAAGTGTGTGGAACTGGCTCAGAGAACAGCTACGTTCTCCTCCCTTCTCATACTCTGGCTGTTCTTGCCAGTTCCACACCGATAGTCAACTAGGCCGTATACAGTTCGATACCGCTGATAAACGGATTGTCCGCTCCTCCCTGCGTAAAGCTGATCACGATCTGGCCGCTACCGTTGGCCGTGATCGTGAACTGCTTCTGCAGCGCCGTCTTGTAGCCCGCCGTGGCGAAGACATCAAAGCTGGTCAACACCTGCGAGCCATTGAGCGCCACATTGAATTTCCGCTGACCAACTGCCTGCCAGGTCAGTTCCGCCCAATCAAGCTTGAGCGTATAGGTCTTGCCCGGCGTCAGACCGTTGAGCGTATAGGTAAACGAACTATTCCAGCGACAGGTCTGCCAGACCGCCTGCGGCGCCGGATTGCTCACGCCACTGGTATTGATGGAGCTGGAGGTGTCGCTATACTGGTTGCCCTGATTAAAGCCTGTGTCCGCTACAAAGTTCCCCGACGCTCCACCGCCCGCGTTGATCGCGATGACCGGAGGCCCCACGGTCGGGGTCGGGGTTGGCGTTGGTCCGCCAGAGGGCTGCCAGGCCTCGATACCGCTGATAAACGGATTGTCCGCTCCTCCCTGCGTAAAGGCGATCACGATCTGGCCGCTGCTGTTGGCCGTGGTCGTGAACTGCTTCTGCAGCGCCGTCTTGTAGCCCGCCGTGGCGAAGACATCAAAGCTGGTTAACACCTGCGAGCCATTGAGCGCCACGTTGAATTTCCGCTGACCAACTGCCTGCCAGGTCAGTTCCGCCCAGTCCAGAGCCACGGTATAGGTTCTACCGGCAGACAAGCCAGGAATAGTATAGGTAAATGAACCATTCCAGCGGCAGGTCTGCCAGACCGCCTGTGGCACAGCCTCACCCACCCCACTGGTGTTGATGGCGCTGGAGGTATCTGAGAACTGGTTGCCCTGATTAAAGTCTGTATCCGCCACAAAGTTACCCGCCGCTCCGCCGCCCGCGTTGATCGCCGTCACCAGTGTTCCGGGAGGAGGCGGCACCGGGGTCGGAGGGAGTGTGGGCGTTGCGGTTGGGGGGGCCGTGGTCGGCGATGGCTGGAGCGTCGGCGATGGTTGGGGCGTCGGCGATGGTTGGGGCGTCGGCGACCCGACCGGGAAACCGCAGGTCTGGGGCGTCGGGCTCCAGCCGGAGTTGCCCGAACCCATCGTCACATTCCATGATCCCGGCCCTTCACAACTCTCCATGCCACCCGCAGTCAAACCACTGGCCGTCACATTGCTGGCTGAGCCGGTGATGGTGTTCACCTTATTCGAAAACGCGAACTCAGCGCCACTGATGTTGATGCCGTTTATGGCTACGTTGCTGACAGGGTTGCCACCATCGAATGAAATCGCCGCGTACTGGCTGTTGTCGATCTCATCCCCTGAGACAGTGAAGGGCGCATTGATGGCGGCACTATCCGCCCAGAACATCAGCGCGCCAAATTGTGGAATGCCCTGGTCACCAAACCCACCGGTAAACCTGATGGTGTTGTTCGAGATGGTGGTCGTGCCAGCAAAGGGCACCGTGGTGTTGCCGAAGTTTTCATAATCCAACATAATGCCACCGCCCCGGTACTGCGAGTCGCTGACAATGTTGTTCGTGACGCTATTCCCATTGCCACCGTAGATGGCGATCCCATTGGCCACATAGGGAGACTGGACGGTGTTGTGATCGAAGCTGTCGTTGCTATCACCGGTTGCCGGCACATTATCGCTGGACGACCACATCGCGAGGCCATCGTCACCAGTGCCGCGTATCATGCTTTGCGAGACGCTGGAGTTGGTGATGTTGCGATGGAAGTTGATGCCGTCAGCGAGCGTGCTGTCAATGCGGCTGCCGGTAATCGACAGGCCACTGAACGGCCCATCGAACCACATGCCGACCTTGGTGTGTTCGATCCAGACATTGGCGATGGTTGAGTTATTCAGCGAGCCACCAATGCCATTGTCCTGGATACAGTCGACGCGGTTCGTGATCTGGCCCTCAACGGCAAAATTCGACAGGTGAACATTGGCGCTGGGGCTCCCATCATAGGTATCGTGTCCATAGACGCCGGCACCGGTACCGCCGCCAATGGGAGCGCCACCCAGGACTGAATACCAGGGACCTGCCCCCGTCAGGGTCACATTGTCGACAAGGATGTGGCTGGTCACCAGATAGGTCCCGGTGGGAATCCAGACCGTTTTACCCTGGGACGCCCCGGCGTTAACCGCGTTCTGGATAGCCTGGGTGGCATCCGCGACGCCCGTTGGGTCGGCATTATATGGAGAGCTGGTAACCGAGATGGAGCCCGCTGGCTGGGCGAGGGCGGCCAGCACCTCCTGGAAGTCGGCAACATCAATGGCGTACCATTGCGCGGTATTTTCGCCATCGACCTGCACTCTCACCCTGGTGCCGGCAGGCATCTCTGGCAAGCGCGTGTGGATTTCATCAAACTGGTGATGCGCGGTGCCACCAGGGGTATTCGACCACACGTTTCCGTTACAATTCGAAAAATCCGGCGCGCCATACAGCCAGCTATATTTCGAGGTAAGTTGCAAGTCCTGCGCTTGCTTTGTACCATTGATATAGATGCTGAGCGACGCATTGAGGCCGCCGCCACTGGCCGAGTCGGGAATGCTGTAGCGCAGGTTAATTGAGTTAGCTGCCTGGGGTAGCGTGAATTCGACGAATTTCCCCTGGGTCAGTTGGACAGCCTGGCGATCCACGGCATCAGAGGCCAGGTCGCCCAGTGCATAGTCAGGACCCAGGATGGTCCCATTCGTGGTAGCAGTGTGAGCCTCCATCTCGACGTAGGGAAGCGTGGCCCCTGTGCCACCAGTCGCGACACTTTTACCTGGATTGCTCCTATTCAAACTAGCTGCATCAGCCGAATAGGGAAGCGTACTAATCACACCAATGGTACTGATCACCAGGATGAACATAATAAGCGCGCCTAGCACCTGGCTACGCCTTTTGCTCATTATATCTTGCATCATGCAAATCCTTCCTAGGTTTCTTAGTCACGCCACACCGCCAACCTGTCAAACGGTGGGACATTGTACAACGATGCACTACAGCGTTGAACCTTTCTTTCCGGGTGCCAGCCCCTCCTTTGCATTAGCCTTTTAGGCCCGTTAAATTGATGCCGCGAATAATCTGTCGCTGGAAAATCAGGAACAGAATGATAGGCGGAATACTCGCTAGCGCCAGGCCAGCGATGAGGTAGATGAACGGAAGTCCCGAGTTTACGGCTGATTGATGGAAGAGCGCGACCATCAATGGCTGGAGGTTATTATCGGAGAGCACGAGCAAGGGCCAGAGAAAGTCCTTCCACGAAGCGATAATCGTAAAGATCGTGACAACCGCCAGAGCCGGGCGCGAAAGCGGGAGGATGATCTGCGTAAAGATCTGCAAGGGATTCGCCCCGTCCAGGCGCGCGGCATCAGTCAACTCTCCCGGAATACCATCAAAAAAGCTTTTGAGCACCAGGATATTAAAAGCGCTGGCCGCCTCGGGCAGCCAGACCCCACCCCAGGAGTTGAAAAGCGAGATATGGATCAAAGGCAGATCGCTGATGTTCACAAACTGCGGAATCAGGTAAGCGACTGGCGGCACCATCAGGGTAGCAAAGATGCCAAACTGCACAAGTTGTTTGCCGGCAGGGCGCAATTTGGAGAGCGCGTAGGCTGCCGTGGCCGAGACCAGGATCTGCAACATCACGGCGCCAACGGCCAGAATCAAGGTATTCCCAAAATAGAGCGGAAACTGGAGAATGTTCCAGGCCTGGATATAGTTGCTCCAGGTGGGGTGCTCAGGCCAGAACGTTGGTGGCGACTGAAAAATCTCGACGCCGGTTTTGAGCGCGCCGGTAAACAGCCAGTACATGGGAACCAGGGTCACCAGGGTCCCCACGGCTAAAAGCGCGAAGACCAGCCAGTACATCACGCGTCCCGCTGGTCGCTTCAACGAGAGTGGCGAAACCAGGGTGCGCTCACTGGCATCCATCGGAATAGCAACACGACGCAGCTTTGGTGTATTGCTTTTGGGTGTCAGATCCTGAGAGTCTTCAAGTAAGAGAGCCATGGCCTTAGTCTCCTTCCATCATACGGCGAGTCATGCGCATATAGATGAGCGCGAAGACCGCCAGCACCAGGAACATCAACACCCCTGAGGCACTTGCGCTTCCGAAATCAGCGAAATTGAAGGCGTAGTTATAAATCAACAAGACCATACTCATGGTGGCGTTCTGGGGTCCACCGCTGGTAATCGTGAACGGTTCGGTGAATACCTGCATCGTGCCAATAATCTGCAACACAAGCATCAATAGCATAATGGGGCGAATAGACGGCAGCGTCACATGCCAGAGCCGCTGCCAGAGACCCGCGCCATCGATTTCCGCGGCCTCATACAGCGAGGCGGGCACACCCTGGAGGGCAGCCAGATAGATCAGGATCGTAGCGCCTGCATTCCACCAGGTAGACACGACCACCAGTGCCGGCAGCGCGGTGCTCGGCGTCTCCAACCAGAGACCACCAGGAAGATGCACCAGGTTCAGCAAGGTATTGAGCAGGCCCGAATCGGGATTATACATCCAGCGCCAGAGGAAGACCGTCACAATTGGCGGCAACATGACAGGCATATAGTAAAGGAGCCTGAAAAGCCCTTTGCCGTGGCGCATCTCGTTAATCAGAAGCGCGAGGATGAGCGGGATCGGGTACCCAATCAGCAAGGCATAACCAGTAAACGCGAAAGTATTGCGCCAGGCGATGCCAAAGAGCGGATCAGAAAGCACCTGGTGATAATTTGCCCACCCCACCCAGGCAGAGGGATTGATCATATCAATCCTCTGAAAGCTCATCACAACGCCCAGCACAATTGGATACCATACAAAGAGCCCAAATATCAGGAGCGCGGGAAGCAGGAAGAGATAGCCGCTGAGATTGCGCCGGATAGCTCGCTTCACCCTCTGCAGGGCTGGCACCTCAACAGAAGGCGAGTGCAGACTTCGCTGCGTCAGTTTGTCCGGCTGTGGCAAGGCTTCGGGCAGCGAAAAAGAGGATGGCGAGGATGGTGAAAGTCCCATAGTATCTCCTTTTAGGAAGCAACTGGTCCTCGGAATAGGAACAGCTTGCCCCGCTGTTGGGGAAGCTGTTCCCGCGCATCCCTGCCTTAGGAGGCTGTGTCAAGAATCTGCTGGAACTGCTGGGAAGCCTGGTTCAGCAGCGCCATCGGATCAGCATTCGGATTTGTCAGCACAGCCTGCATCACCGGGTCAAGTGCAGCGTACATCTTCTGGGCCTGCTTGCGTGGCTCAGGACGTAGGGCGGCCGTCGAACTGGTGAATGGCACGTAGTTCTGTACCGGCACATTGGCGTACTTTTTCGCCAGATCGCTCAGCTTCTGCTGGAAGGCGCCGGTAAAGAGCACATTGGTTGGAGCGCCCACCACCTGTGCGGCGGCAGCGGCGGTCGCGAGGTTATTTTCGATCACGCTCAGGTCGAAGTTCGAGTAGATGATAAAGTCGAAGGCGGTCTTAATAGCAGCTTGAGACGATTTGGGATTGAAGATGAAAATGTTGCCACCGGTCAGCGCCGCATTGCCGCCGTTTTGTGGCATTGGTCCGATCCCGAAGTCGTCAAGGTTCGCCTGATACTGCCCCTTCAGGGTCGTGAGTTGATCCGGCGCCATCACAACCATGGCCACTTTATTCGTGGCCAGCAACTGGAGCGTATCCGCCTGCGTATAGAGCTGCTGCTTCGTCGTGGATTTGTCGGTAAAGCGCATATCCTTGAGCATTTGCAGCACGCTCGCGCCCTTATCGCTGTTAAATGTGGCCTTGGTGCCATCGGCGGACTGCATATCGCCGCCGGCGGTGTACATCCAGTTGGTGAAGTGCCAGCCGCCCTGGTTGCTCGTGCTCGTCTCAGCATAACCCGCCACCGAGGCCGTGGTCAACGCTTTGGCATACTTGCGGAAGTCATCCCAGGTTGTGGGGGGCTTATCGGGGTCAAGTCCTGCCGCCGTGAACATCTTGCGGTTGTAATAGATACCCAGCGCGTAGCCATTGACGGGGACGCCATACACTTTCCCGGTAGCCGCATCAGTTGCGATAGTGGCAATGCCAGGATTATAACTGCTCCAGTACTGCCAGCCCTTGGCCAGGCTCGTAATGTCTGCCACCGCGTGCTTGCTGATCCATAGTTGTGGCTCGGTGAAATAGCTTTCCTTGGCATCTTCTGACTGCCCGGCCGCCAGCCTGGCGAGATAGGTCGTGGGGTCATAGGGGTCGTTCTTGCCCACAATTTTTTCGTCTGGATGGGCCTGCTCAAAGGCTTTGACCGATTGATTAAACACATAGACGGCCCCCGGATTACTGGCAGGGGGCAACGTATCGATGGTCGCAGTCACCGCCGAACCCGTCGTTGGCGTCGGCGAGCCACAGGCAGCCAGCCACTCCAGGCCGAGTGCGCCCATGCCCACCATGGCGGAGCGCTCCAAAAAGCGCCTCCGGTTAAGAGAAGACCCGAAGTTTGGTATCGTACCCATTGAAAAGACCTCCTTGAAAAAGCCCATGTTATACCGACATCATGTTGTAAGTATATCGGGAATACATACTCCAACATGATCACACCCCACATCGAGGTGAAAAATGGCAACTTCCTTGCGTTGGATAACCAGTGGAAGCAGCAACGAGAGGCGCTGGCAAAGAAAGATCACCTGTGCGTTGCGCGTGGGTAATATGAGGCTCTATTGCTTAAAATACTCCTGGTCTCACCGGAGCACTTCGAAGAATTCAGCCTCATTGCTTCTACACCTCCTCAAAGATATTTTTTCGTCAAACAGTGACGAAGGAGACGAACACTCACCCATGGAGTGGAAAGATAAATCAGGGTTAACGTTTACTCTCACTTGCTTGAAAACAAAAGTAGCATAGAAAAATGCACTTGTCAAGTGGGCAGAGAAATTCCCTTCTGGCTATTCATTGTCCATGAAGAGAGTATAAGGAAGCTATGTACAAGCGAATCTGCGGCTATAAGGTTGACTTTTTAGGAAATAGCAGGTACGATTAATGCAACGAAACTAGGTTATCGTTTATCTAAAACGAGGGAGCACAGAAGCTTGGAGCAGAAACCAGTAAAGCGTTTAACTATGACCCAGATCGCGAAGGAGGCAGGAGTTTCCACAACCACGGTCTCTAAAGTGCTCAATCAACTTCCGGGGGTAGGCGCGCAGACACGAACCCGTATCCAGGAGATGATCGAGCAATATGACTATGTGCAAAATCATGCAGCGCGCCACTTACGGAAAGGGCAAAGCGGGCTGATCGACCTGGTCATCATGCGCCTTGAGGGCGGGTACGATCTCGGTATTATGCATGGCGTCCAGGAAGTGCTGGAAGAGAGCGGGCATCGCCTCGTGATCTTCTCCACCAATCAAGATGAAAACATCGAGCGTCTATGGTTGCGACGTTTGCTCGATCAGTCTACCGATGGCGTACTCCTTCTGCTCCCCTATGAACAGGTCGGCCTTGCCAAAGCTTTAATAGCTCAGAATATCCCTTTCGTGGCCATTGGGGACCGCAACGAACCAACAACGAATTTCCCCACCATCGGGTCAACCATCTGGTTGGGAGGCTATACAGCGACCGAATATCTGATCTCCCTGGGCCATCGCCGCATTGGCATTATCACCGGCCCGCTGCATCTCGTGACTTCGCGCGCGCGCCTGGCAGGATACCGCGAGGCGCTGGAACGCGCGGGCATACCCATAGATCCCGCGCTCATCTGCGAGGGGAACTACCTGCTGGGTGACGGTGTCAAACAGACGTACTCCTTGCTCAAGCAAGCAGATCCGCCTACGGCGATCTTTGCCGGCAATGACGCGCAGGCGGCAGGCGTCTACCAGGTACTCTATAAACACAATATTCGCGTCCCCGATCAGATGAGCGTGATCGGTTTCGACGATGTGATGTATACCGCCCAGATGTCCCCTCCCCTGACGACGATTCATCAGCCCCTGGCTGAAATGGGAAAGATGGCCGCGAATATGCTGCTACGCCTGATCGCCGGGGAGCAGCTTGAAGTTAATCATGTGGAGCTTTCAACCTCGCTCGTGGTGAGAGAGTCCTGCGCTCCACCTCGCAACGGTTCTCTGCCCGCACATACGATCAGCGGCGCTTTCGAGTAAGTGAGAAGCAACATGCAACATGTTCAACCTATCCTGGTTGTCGATCTCTTCCCATACGAGCGAAAGCAGTTATTGAAGCTTTTTTCTGAACTCGATACCGAAGAGTGGGAGAAACCAACCATCTGTCCCGGGTGGACCGTCAAGGATATTGCATTACACCTGTTAGGCGATGACATCGGCTATCTTTCTGGCAGGCGCGATCATTTCAGCAATCCTTTCTTTCGCAACAAAGACCTGCACGCATGGCCGAGCCTGGTCACGAACATCAACGAAGCCAACGAATTGTGGGTACAGGCCACGACACGCATCAGCCCGAAGCTGCTTTCGGCTCTCTTAGAGTTAACCGGGGTACAATTTCATGACTATATGCAATCTCTTGATCCCATGGCCATCAATGGCGTGGTGAGTTGGGCCGGGCCAGACCCCGCTCCCGCATGGCTGGATATCGCGCGGGAATATACCGAAAGATGGCTCCATCAACAGCAGATCCGCGATGCCGTCAAGAAACCTGGCTTCACAGAGAGACGCTTTTTCCATCCTGTCCTGGATACCTTTGTCAGAGCACTGCCTTACACGTATAAAGATATGCCTGCACCCGCTACAACCGTGCTGAAGTTCGTCGTGATGGGAGAGGCAGGTGATGTATGGTATCTGGTAAGAGAAGCAGACACATGGTCCCTCGCTCAAGATGTCGAACTCCCACCGGTTACTGTTGTGACGATGGATCAAGAAACGTGCTGGAGGCTCTTTACCAAAGGCATAGGTAAAGACCAGGCGAGGATGAAGACAGCTATCGAAGGTGAGCAAAAACTCGGAGAGAAGCTGCTGGAGACGGTCTCGATTATTGCGTGAAAGAACGCACGACATCTTTCGTTTTAGGAATGATGTTCAGTTATCCTTCTAGCCTGAGTTTAGTGAACCCATCCTACCAGGTAACTAATAGCGAGAAGAATATCCAGAATCATGAACACCAGCGCAAAAATGCGCATGGAAGCCAACCACGCTGGCGATGTAGAGTTACCATAGATGGCTTTTTTCATCCCGGCACGCTGTACTTTCTAGTCAGGATGAGGGGCACGCCCCCATACGCATTCACTTACGCTGAAAAGGATGCCCATTCCGCGTGTCCGTAGGGGCGACGGCTTGCCTCGCCCGCGG
>JALYTT010000201.1 GCA_030854145.1 Chloroflexota bacterium
ACGAGCTTGCTGCTCAGGGATTCGGTCAGATTCACCACCGCGTGCTCTCTTCTCCGTTTCCTTCGTAGTGTATCAGATTCTCTCGTTCTCCCTCTAATATACAAGGGATCCGGCTTGCCGCATCCGCGTGGCAGGCCTTGGGGTGCCTGCGGGGCCTCATCCCAGAGCCTGCCACCCGGATGCGGCAAGCCGAATCCCTACGCGGGCGTAACATTGCCGCATGCAACGGGATCGAAGCCCGTCTGGGTGGCCAACGCTGTGCTGTGATGGACGTTGACGTACCAACCAGTGGCGGGGATGGACGGCACGCCGGTGAGCGTGGTCATCACCGTGGCGTTTCCCGAAGCATCGGCCGTCACCACCGTCAATGGATAGACCACCGGCCCCTGACTCTCGCAACTACCGGAGTGAATGTGAGCGGCGTGCGCGCTGTTCGGTTCCAGGCCACTCAACGTGAGCTTGACTGTTAGCGTCGTACCAGAGAGCGACAATTGCGCCATGCCGCTCACGGCCTCGCCCGCGCTGGCTTTTGGCGGAGCAGCGAGCGCGACATGCACCAATTGCGCGGCCGTCATCGACGTATTCGCGTTGGCGATATCACCGCACACGATAGGCAGGAACTGGTCGGCCGGGCTGAGGCCAGGACCGTTATGCACATTCACATACCAGCCGCTGGCCGCAATGCCCTGTGGCACACTGACCATGGTGGTAGCCGTGCCCACCCCGTGGGCATCGGCGACAATATTTTGCAGCGGATAGATGACTTTACCCTCGTTACTGCAACTGCCAGCATGGATATGCGCTGGATGGGTGCTGCTTGGGGCCAACCCCACCAGCGAGATCTTCACCGTCAGCATATGGGTACTCGGACTCCAACTGAGATCTGCCGTACCAGCGGGTACATGTTTGAGCGTTGCGCTGGCAGTGGTAGCGCTGCTCGTTGGCGTGGTCGCGGGGGCATTACTTGTTGGCGTCGCGGCGGGTGTACTGGTCGTGTCTCCACAAGCTGTGACAAGCAGCGCCACCACTACAACGAGCGCAGCTAATATGCTGCCTCTGCGCTGCTCAGGATATCGCATAGACATACATGTTCTCCTTTCATTGGCGGCTGATAGACACATTTATTGTGGAATTACCTTACTGGACGCCCAGTTAGTAAGAAGTGGGTAGCATGTGACAGGACTGGCCGTCACGGCATGATGATGATGATGCCTATCATAGAGGTATGAATGCTGGTTTTATACTGCGAAATACCATTTTTAACATACTGGCTTCACGGCGTCTAATAGAGTGATACAAGAAAGGAGAGGTGTCATGAAAGCATCAGCAAGCCTATTGTTCTGGATTGGATGTATCGTGATTATAATTTCTGCTGCTATCCAATGGTTTTTTCCTAACCTCCTGACACCTTTGATTATCATTATTGCGGTCGGTTTCTGCATTCGGCAATGGCATCGTAAAATTCGTGAAATGAACGATCTACTAGCAGAAGAACAGCAGGCACGAAGGACGGCAGATGAGTATAGCCAGGCGCAGGATCAATATATATATGCACACATACATACACGCATGTCGCCAGGGCGCCAGCAAGGCAAAAAGAAGAGATGAACGACAAGCAAAGCCTGGCGATACAGCGCTAAACGAGTGGCAGCACACTCTCGCCGAAGGCCCGCAGCCCCTCGATATCATCCATATCGTACCATTGCAGCATCAGTTCTTCAACACCGGCATCGGCGAAGCGCTTGATCTGCCTCAATCAGCTAGGCGCTCTTTTTGCGCATATCGTTCACAAACTTCGGCAACAGCAAAAGATGTGAAGAAAGCACGATCACCCAGAGGGCCACGGTAATCCGGTTGCTCATTTGTCCCGCGCTAGCATTGGTTGAAGAAGGTCCTGAATTTATCGTCATGTTGGTGCTCTCTTTCTGAAATTATCTCTATAGACTATAGCGCAAATATCAGCAGAGAGCCAGGGAAAGATGAGAACTTAATTTTCCATCTCAAGCAGGACATGCCAGGTAATCGCCCCTTGCACCTTGACCAGTACATCAGTTTGCTTTCCTGGCGCAGGCGCCATCTGGTTCCGGTATGCAAAAGTAGAGGATGGGCAGGGAAACGTCATATGGTAAATAGAAACGTCGACAGTGATTCGGCCGGTCCCCTGGCAGCTTGCCTGGACTGCAAAGGTTTTTTCGGGATCAAATGATCCGAGAGAGAGAAGATTTGTGTCTGCGCTGTTTGTGATAGTATCCTGTTTCTCAAAGATCACACGCCAACCAGGCATGGCCCCAAGTGGAAGCAGGGTGGAAGTGGCCGTTGCAAGAGGCCTGGTGGTGGCGGTCGCACTCGCACCTGACGCATGTGAGAAGGACGGCGTTTGTGCCACAGGACTACATGCCGAAATGAAGCCACTTGCGATCAGCAAGCTGAGTAGAAGTACACAGAGAGATCCAGGTATGCACAAGCGGGTTTTCATAAAAAACCTTCAACTTTCTGAGGATTTGATCCATGGTATATAAAAATGTTGCAGAAGCAGGTAAGGTTGAAGCTGTTTCTATGGAAAGAAAGAGCAATGAAGATTTTCAAATGTGGTACTCTTTTTCTATGGTTGGAGTATAGCATTACTGCTTTAGATATGTCAATAGATAATAGACTTATTATTCACTTTTTTAGGCAATTATTTACATTTACCCTTGACACAATCGGCTCACACATTGTATATTCTGCTTATCAATCGATAAGTAAGGGCGACCCTGTTCATGGAGCGGAAACAGAGAAAGCGGCCTGCACATGAGGAGAGCGAGGAGACGCTACGCACAATTATGCGCGTGGCCCAGCGACTCTTCATGGAATATGGCTATCGCGCGGTCACTACGCGCCAGTTGGCTGAGGCGTGTGGGCTGACACAACCTGCGCTCTATCATTATTTTGCCGACAAGCAGGACCTCTACCTGGCGATGGCGCAAGAGGAGATCGCCAGGCTCAGGACAGCACTGGAACATATTGCCCGGCGCGACGAGGGCGTACAGGAGCGCCTGGAGCACGTCGCGCTCTACCTGCTGAGCAGCACCCGGCACGACCATGGCCTGATGCTCCACGATATCCGCTACGAGCTAGCGGCCGAGGCGCGCGCCACGCTGAACGAGGTCTTTCAAGCCGGTCTCATCCGCCCCATCGCCTCGATCTTCGAGGATGGCCTGCGCCAGGGCTTGCTGCGCGACCGCCAGCACGATGGCAGCGATCCTATCACGGCGACCTATCTGTTCATGAGCATGATCTCACAATTCTTAACGCGCTCACGCGACACGCTGCATCCCTGGCCGGAGGGTCAGCAGGGCGGCGACGCTGAGACGGCCCACCTGATCGTCAATACCCTGTTGCACGGTCTTGTACGTCCTATTCAGGGACAGCGTAAGGACGGGGCGCAGGCCAGCGGCGCCCCTACATAACAGACCACATACGGACACGGCATTTCGTGTACGGGCGCCGCTGGTTCGTAGGGGTAGGTTTTTTTTGCGGACTCGTAGAAGGGTGAGGCACAATCAGATAAAAGAGGTAAAAAGGGTAGGGGCGCGGTTTACAAGCCCGCCTGCTTGCCGATGAGATGATGTCGCCGAAGAACAGGCGGGCTTGTAAACCGCGCCCCTACCCCTTATGCATCTCGTTCTCGGCCAGATGGACACCGTGGAAAGCGCTCTGAAAAAACCTACCTCTGCGAAGGCGCCGCTGGCCTGCGCCCCGCATAAATTTTTTAGCATTCACTTATCACTTGATAAGTCATCACAGCAGGAGGACTGATTATGGAGTCAGCAGCTCAGGATCTACAGACAGAGGGGACTCAACCGCCGGCGCAGGTGAGTGGGGACCCGAAATATAAATGGAAGGTCATGTTCTCGGTGATCTTCGGCACATTCATGGTTATTCTGGACGCCACGGCGGTGAACGTCGCTCTACCCACGCTCCAGCATGTCTTTAAGGCCAGCGTTGACCAGGTTGACGGCACGCTGACGGCGTATGTGCTCGCGCTGGGGATCGTGACGCCGCTGGCCGGCTTTCTCTCCGAGCGCTTCGGCATCAAGCGCATCTACTTGATCTCGCTGGGACTTTTTGTGGCCGGCTCGATCCTCTGCGCCTTCGCGCCCTCGCTGGCCTTCCTGGTGGCCTTCCGCGCGCTGCAAGGACTGGGCGGAGGCATGATCGGGCCGCTGGGCATCTCGCTGCTATTCGGGGCCTTTTCTGAGAAGGAGCGCGGGCTGGCCTTCGGGGTATACGGTATTCCGCTGGTGGTGGCGCCCGCCAGCGGCCCGGTGCTGGGGGGCTACTTCGTGCAGTACCTGGACTGGCGCTACATCTTCTTCATCAATATCCCCATCGGCATCGCGGGCATCATCATGGGCAGCATCTGGCTGCGCGAGCAGCGACGGGGCACGGCGGCGCGCCTGGACATCCCCGGCGTGCTGCTCTCCACCATCAGCTTCGGCACGCTGCTCTACGCCATCCAGCGCGGCTCAAGCGACGGCTGGACCTCCCCGCGCATCCTGACGCTGCTCGCCATCGGCCTGCTGACCTTCGTGGCCTTCATCGTCACCGAACTGCGCGTGCGCGATCCGCTGCTGGACCTGCGTCTCTTTAAACGGCGCACATACAGCTTCGCCAACTTCGTCGGCTGGGTCAGCGTGATCGCCCTCTTCGGCGCCGAATTCCTGCTGCCAATCTACCTGCAAACCCTGCGCGGTCGCACACCTCTCGAAGCCGGCCTGCTTGTGTTGCCGCTGGCGATCTCATCGGGCATCGTCGTGCCGCTGGCCGGAGTGTTCTACAACAGGATCGGCGGGCGCTGGCTGATCGTGGCGGGCAGCCTGCTGCTGGCGATCAACACCTGGGAACTGGCGCACCTGACGCTCGATACGCCCTATACGACGCTGCTGATCATCGTGGCGATCCGCGGCGTCGCGCTGGGCCTGATCCTGCAAACCACGCTGACCACGGCGCTGTCGGGACTGCAACCGCAGCAATTGCCGCGTGCCAGTTCGCTACTGACGGCGACGCGCAACGTCTTCCAGTCCTTCGGCATCGCCATGCTCGGCACGATCCTGACGAACCAATTCAACGCCCGCCAGGACGCCGCGCGCAGCGACCTGCATAACCCGCTCACAGCGCTCGGCAAGCAGTTCAGCCAGCTTGTTCAGTCCTTACAGCAACGCGGCCTGTCATCCCTCGTGGCCCAGAAGGCCGCCAGTGGCCAGTTGCTCGGCCCACTGGTCCCCCAGCACTTCATGCTGGGTCTCAACGATGCCTACCTGGTGACCTTCTGGCTGGCCATCGCCACCGCCCTCCTGGCCTTCACCTTGCCAGGACGTGTGCGCGCGAAACCTGACGAGGAGGCAAACGCGTAGGGCGCTGGCTTCGGCTCCTCTTGCCCGCCGATATTGCCTCGCCCGTGTGGCCAGGGTCGCGGACAAGGCGAGCCAGCGCCCCTACGCGGGTCACGGCATGCGTCACATGACGCCAATGGACCCCATCGCATAGAGACTTTGCTTCCTTGCACACGCCAACAAGCGTAGAGTATGATCTAGCGAGTACTGTTTTACAGCATGCGACAGGGAATCACATGGGCATCATTCTGGGTCTTACGGCGGCCCTTGGCTGGGGGAGCGCCGATTTTTTGGTGCGTTACGCCACGCGTTTCATCGGCACCTACCGCACGCTTTTCTATATGCAATTCGTGGGCTTCGTGGCGCTGGGCGCGTACCTGCTCTTCTCAGGCGAAATGGGACGCCTGCTTGCCAGAACAAGTTGGCAGCCGTGGGTGCTGGCGCTGCTGGTGGGCGTGCTTAGTATGCTCGGTTCGCTGGCGCTCTATCGCGCCTTCGAGGTCGGGGTACTCAGCATTGTCTCGCCCATCGCCGCCAGCTACGCGGCGCTGACCGTGGCGCTATCACTGCTCAGCGGCGAACGGGTCAGCCAGGCGCGCGGGCTGGGCATCATCGCGGTGCTCATCGGCATCGCGCTCGCGGCTACCCCTTTGACGCCGGCCAACACCATTCCAGAGGAGGCAAAGCGGCGCAGGAAGGGTCTGGTGGCCAGAGGGGTGGGCTGGTCCCTGGCGGCCTCGGTTATGTACGGAGTCGATTTCTGGCTTCTCGGCTTCCATGTGGCGCCTGAGCTGGGCGGGATCGCCCCCGTCTGGCTTATCCGCCTGACCACCCTCTGCACTGTGCCCCTGGTCACCCTCCCCATGCGCCAGAGCCTGCGCCCGCCAAGCGGGAAGATCTGGTGGCTGATTATGGCTATCGGCCTCATTGATACCACCGGCTTCGTAGCCCTGACCCTTGGCGTGACCACCGACCAGGTCTCCCTGATCAGCGTCCTCAGTTCGCTCTTCAGCGCCGTCACCGTCCTGCTGGCCTGGCTCTTCCTGCACGAGAGGTTGCACTGGAGCCAGTGGCTGGGCATCGGCATCATTTTTGTGAGCATCGCGCTGGTCAACGCCTAATGAGGCAAAGGAGGCAATGTGCCTAGCAAGGAGAGCCGAAACCATCGCTTCTACACGAGCGAGGGAAGATCTTGTATAAATATATAAAAGTAATTGACGCCTATGGTATACTCGGCAAAGAACATAATTACTACCTGCCATAAACAGCCTGGTAGGAAGAAAATCTGGGGATCGAAGAGCTAGCTTATGACTTCAACAGCGCAAGAAGCCATGGCAGATGTATTAGCAGAAGGCGGATTCATTCAAAATGGAAGACGCTCCTCTGGCTTGATAGACTCAGAAACTGCTCGCAAATCCGTAAACGCCGATCTTCGCTATGGTCGTTTGCTCACAAGTACTACGGAAACTTCGTCCGTTGATCTCGTGTACGAAGTTCCAAATCAAATTGAAGGAGCTCCAGGGACGCCAAGCATCTACTTTAAATTCCTTGACCACCAGCCTGCAGCCGATACCTTTATTAAGCTCCGTACCTCCGTATGGAATCAAGGACGCGTCCCAACTCTGTGGATTATCACTCCGGATACTATCCGTATCTATGATAGCTTTGCACGGCCACAAGCCAACGATACAGAAGATAGCCATCTCTTAGACATTCTGGCTCGCGTTGGCAGCCAATTGAAACATCTTAGAGATATCGAAGCCCTTCATAAAGGCAGCTTCGACAGTGGGGCTTTCTGGCAAAGTCTCTATGGTCGAAAGATTGAGAGAGAGCAGCGTGTTGACATATCCATGCTCACTGATCTCTCAAAGACAGTGGAGATATTGACAACGCCTACACTCATAGCACCGGCAAAAGTGTTAGAAGCCTCAATAGCCCATGCTCTCCTCGGTCGGGCAATTTTTATTTCATATCTGTTAGATAGGTCTATACTTAATTCAAGCATTTTCAAAGAATACCATTATAATTCATTTAAGGAGCTTCTCAATGATAAAGAGGCTACCTATAAATTTTTTAGATGGTTCCGTAACACATTCAACGGCGATCTGTTCCCTTTGAGGGTCGGTGAAGAGAACACTGTAGACATCGTTCATCTGCAAGTAATTCAGCAACTCTTTGCCGGTACAGATATGCATGCTTATCCTGTTACGCAACAGCGGCTCTGGCCCTATCAATTTGACATCATCCCTATCGAACTTATTAGTAGTATTTATGAGATGTTTGCCCATAATCTTAATTCTAAGGCTGCTGAAGAGAGAAGCGTCCATTATACCCGTCTTGGGCTCGTTGAACTGGTTTTAAGTCTGGCGATGCGCAATATAACGTACACTGCACGAGTCCTTGATCCTGCCTGCGGATCAGGAGTTTTTCTGGTGGAGGCTTTTCGCCGCCTTGCATGGCTACGTGCTAAAGAATATGGGCGACCGTTGGGGCATGATGAACTACAAGAGATACTGCGTACACAGATCTTCGGCATAGATATTGATCCTGATGCAGTAAATGTGGCAGCCTTTAGCCTGTACCTGGCATTACTGGAGTTGGAATTTGATCCACAACATGGATGGTTCAAATTCCCACATTTGCTCTATACAACTTCTGCGGCAACTCAATCGCCCAATCTTTATGTACAAGATTTTTGCAACATTGACCATGCTTTTAATCATATGCCTCCCTTTGTAGACAAAGGCTTCGACATCATTGTGGGCAATCCGCCGTGGACAGCCTTAAAAGCAGAAACGGCTCCACGCGACCCAGATGATCCAGAACACGGTTCTCAGTGGGGCTTAAAGTATTGTGTCAGGAATGAGATTCCTGATAATAAGCCCGATCAAGCTTTTCTAATGCGCGCTCGCGACTTTGCCACAGAAAAAACCAGGATAGCTTTTATTGTTTGCAGCCGGGTATTTTATCAACAAGAGGATAGATCGTGGCTAAACAGATTTCTTGAAACGAACACAGTCGACATAGTTGTAAATTTCTCCGACCTTGTAGGAGAGAATATTTTATTTGGTGGGCAAACTTCAACCCGTCTGCCTGCAAGCGCTATTTTATTCCATATAGCTAACCCCCCCCTGAATCATAAGCTTATGTACCTGACTCCCAGGTGGTACCCCAATATAAAAAGACAAGATCAGATTACTATCACCTCGGATGATATTCACTATCTTTCTCAAAAGGTGGTCAAACAGAAACCATTTCTATGGAAGTCTGCCTTCCGAGGTATCGCCAGGGACTATAGATTACTTAACCGATTACAGGAATATCCCTCCCTGAAACAAGTCCTTGTTGATGCAGGCATTGATGAGCTTGCCCATCGTGGCATTACTTTTGGACAAGGTACTCAGAAACCTACTCCTGGCAGCCTTTTAGGAAAACCCTTCTTCCCTTCCGGGTCAGTTGCCCGTTACGGTATTGATATTACCAATCTTGAGCCTTTTACTCGACCAACAATTGCTCGAAGAAGTAACACTAAGTCTTTACGATTGCCAGCTTTGATCATCTCAAGATCGCTTCGTAATAATTAAGCATGTATTGTTCTGGCCGAGGGATCAGACAATAAAGATAGCCTGATAATAGATCAAATGTACTACGGAATACCTTCTAGTATCACTCACCCAGACCTGGTCTATCGCCTGAATGCTATTTTTAATTCCAGGATGGCATTTTATATGGCATTTATGTTCAGTTCTGGCCTCGGTTGGGGCCGTAGGCTCATCGAAGTAGGCGACTGGCAACAGATTCGTCTACCTGGTACTATTCTTGCCAGTGATAGCGTGCTATGGACGAAAGTCCTGCAACTAGAACGCTGGCTGCGAGAAAACTGGCAATCAGCACTGGAAGCATCCCTGGCTCACGAAATTTCTGCTAAAGAAAATGAGCTGAATCAAACAATATTTCAATTGTATGATCTCTCTGAGCAAGAACGCATTCTAGTTGAAGATACCTTGCAGTATAGCATCAAGCCCTTTCTCTTTAGAAAGAAGCTGCCCAATATAGAAGCCTATTCTGAGCCGACATTACATGAGCTTGAGGTGTATGCTAAGCGCGTGTGTTTACAACTTGATGGCATTTTACGCTACAGCAACGCCAGAATTGTTCCAAATATCATTGCTTTTGGACAAAAATCTCCTCTCAGTATATGCCAATTCACTCAAAACGGGCGGATGGAGAATGGATCTCTTACCTCAATAAGAGTATCAAGAGTAGCTGGCCTGGAAGAAGTTCTTTCTATGCTATCAGCAACCCTTCGTATTGAGGTAGCAGACCATCTTTCTCTTCGTCGTAACCTCCGCATCTACGATGGTAAAAGCTTCTGGGTGATAAAACCCTCGGAAAAACGTCTCTGGAGCGAGACAGCGGCCCTCAGCGATGCAGACGCTATCGTGCGCGAACACATGGAGGTATCCGCTACGGGCGCAGCCATAACTATGGTATTATGGTAGGCTACATACTGAAAGGTCCCCTGCAAAAAGCGATTACCTCGGTCAAAACGGCAATGACTAAGCGTGAAAAGAAAACCGCGCAGCGGAGCGCATTTACACCTGACACTACGCTCTGCTCTCATCCCTATACCTATCATAGTAGCCATCTCCAGAGAGGCGCTCCCAAACTTATGGTTATTGTACACCTGTTTATGGATTTTTCCTGAGTATTACACGTCCAGTTGACGCAAACGCAACACTCCCCTTGACAAACTCCCCTCTTCCACTCTATACTTTCACTATCTAACTAGTTATTTGCAAAAATAGATGAGTAGAAATGCAGGTAAGTCGAACCAATTGCTTACCTCGTTCGTATTGATTGTCGAAATGATTGTCACACTATCGCACGCGTTTCACTAGCAAGCCATAGCCCCTACGGAGAGGTTCAGCAGTCCAGAATTTTTATCTGTTGTTTATTGGCCCATTGTTCTTAAGATAGAGCACATTTCAGGATTGAGAAGAGGAGTGCAGCTTTATGCCGCAACAAAAAAACAGTATTGAAAGCGCGCAAAACACGCAGAAACCTACCAATCAAATGCTGACGCTTCCCGGTTTTAGCAACGATCTCAGCATGCAGGATGATCTGGAGCCGCGCTCCAGGCGGCGTCGCTGGATCATTGGCATCTGCGTCGTGCTGCTGCTGGTGATCGTGGGAGCCCTGGGTTTTTCGCTGTTGAACAAAAAAGCCACAGTAAGCTACCAGCACCAGGCTGTGACCCAGGGCAATATCGCCCTCACGATCAGCGCCACCGGGCCGCTGCAGAGTCCGGGAACCTATAATCTGGTGGCGGGAACGAGCGCCACGATTACCGAGATCGATGTCAAAGTGGGGCAGCATGTCAAGAAAGGGCAGACCCTGGCGAAGCTCGATAGGACCGCGCTCCAGGATGCCGTGAACCAGGCACAGGCGACGGTCAATGCCGACCAGGACACGCTCTACAACACGCAGGTCGCGGCCGGCTGGGTGAACACGCCGGCGGTGATTCAGGCGCGGGATACGCTGCAAATCGCGCAGACACAGCTCGATGCCGCCAACCATAACCTGAATAATGCCACGCTCAAAGCGCCGCATGCGGGGACGGTGACAGTGATTAATGGCACCGTCGGCGGTACCCCCGGTGCTCCGGCGAACGGGAGCAGCAGCGGGACATCCACGTCGGGCAGCGCCTTCATCCAGATCGTCGATCTCTCGACCCTCCAGGTAACGGCGAACGTCAACGAGGCCGATACCGCGAACCTCAAGGTGGGCGATCCCGGCGTGTTCACTGTCAATGCCTATGGCGACCGCCCATTCAAAGGCAGCGTGGCGGCCATCTCCGCCAGCGGCACGACGACCTCCAACGTGGTGACGTACCCGGTGATCATCGCCGTTGATCAGCAGAGCGTGCAGAACGCGAATCTCTTGCCGGACATGACGGCCAG
Source organism: Chloroflexota bacterium (assembly GCA_030854145.1). The sequence goes on from JALYTT010000201.1 coordinate 11,339, forward strand.
CATCACGATTACCGTGGTCCAGCATAACAATGTCCTGCTTATCCCGGTGGACGCGA
>JALYTT010000202.1 GCA_030854145.1 Chloroflexota bacterium
GTTTACAAGCCCGCGTGGCCCCACGCGGGCTTGTAAACGGCGCCCCTACGCGTCATGTATGCTTATGCAGTGAATAAGCATCAGGCCCAGGGCTCTAGCGCGTGCCACAGCCTGTGTGCGGCTGTGGACATTGAGTTTGCTGTAGATATTGTTGATGTGTGTTTTGACGGTGCTGAGTGCGATGGTCAGGTCAGCGGCAATCTGCTGGTTCGATTGACCGGCCGCGATCGATGCCAGCACGCGCATCTCGCGCTCGCTCAAGGGGGTACTTGCCAGGCTTTCGCCGGCTTCGGGTACCTCAAGCGTTGCCAGGAGCTTGCGGGTGTAGCCTGGAGCGATGCCGTGCGACAGGGCGTGGCGCAGGAGATCGATCATTGGTCTCCCCTCGTCCACGAAGACGCGGATGTAGCCCTCCGGTTCGGCGAGTGTGAGGGCCCTGGTCAGCGTCGCCAGCGCCTCGGCCAGTGAGCCGCGTTTGTGCGAAAGAATGGCTTGCAGCACCAGGATCTCGATGGCGCCCCTGATACGTTCCTCGGATTCGGCGGCCTGTAACAAACGGGCCAGAAATGGCTGGGCCTGCTCATAGTGACCCTGTGCGATGAGGACGCGAACCAGTGTCAGGTGCCCAAACTCGCGCAGATAGTGGGTGGGATCGGCGATACTCAGCCCACAGGTTTGCAGCCACTCGCTGGCGGCTTCGATGTTGCCGAGGACCAGCCAGAGACGTGTGCGGCTCGCCAGCACGCTATCAATTGCGGCGGCTACGTTGTGCTGGCGTGTGAGCTGTTCCGCCTGTTCCAGTGTCTCGAAGGCGGCGGGTACGTCTCCCCTGGCATAGAGCGTACATGCCAGGTAGGTGTAGGCCTGGGCCAGCATCGACATGTAGCCCCACTGCTGGCCGATCTCGATTCCCAGGCGCAAGTGGCTCTCCGCCTCGTCGAGCCTGTTCCAATCGTAGAACAGCAGGCCGAGACCGGCATAGGCCATGCTCACCCCCGGAGCAAGCGCCCCGCTTCTCTGCGACCCCAGTCGCAACGCCTGCCTGTAAATTTCAGCCGCCCGCTGCAGGTGTCCCTGGAACGACTGCGCGAAGGCCGATGCGCAGATACATGTCAGCAGCACATAGATATTACCGGATGCCTGGCTGATGGTCCTGTTCTCCAGGAAGATGCGGTTTGCCGTCGCCAGGTCGCCGCTCAACATATAGGCCTGGCCCAGGCTGACGACGACCATGCTGCGCACAAACATCTCCTCGCGCGGCCACCAGGCAAGCATCTGTTCAACGAGTGCGACGGTGCGCGGGACATCGGCGCGGGCGGAAGCCAGGAAGATACGTATAGCCATCACCAGGCCCAGGATGTGACGTTCCGGGTCTGACTCTGCGTGTTCAGGGTGAGTAACAGGCAGGCCAGCGGCGGCTAAGATCTGCTCGACAGCGCGCAACCGGGCTTCGGCGTCGTCCAGTTGCCCAATCAAGCCCACCGAGCCGGCGTACAGGAGGTTCAACAGAGGGCTGGCACGCACCAACTCATCAGGCAGGGCACGCAGCCAGTGCAGGATCGTCATATGTGCGCCCTGCTTGAGAATCGCCTCGGCATGCCGCTCTACCAGGTGGGCCGTCCCTTCGTAGTCAGTGCTTGCCAGCATGTGCTCCACCGCCTCATCCAGCAGCCCCTGGCTCTCGTACCAAGCAGCGGCCCGGTGATGCAACTGTGGGATGAGGGCGGAACGCGTCTGCTGGAGGCGCGCGCGCAGGAACTCACTAAAAAGATGATAATAGCGATACCAGCGGCGCTGCTCATCCAGTGGAACCAGGAACAGGTGTGCCTGCTCCAGCCATGCCAGGATCTCGCGTCCATCAGCGCGCCCGGTGACCGCGTCGCAGAGCGAGCCGCTGAAACGCGCAAGGATGGCGCTAGCCAACAAGAAATCCTGGATATGTTCTGGCTGGCGCTGGAATACCTCGCTGGCCAGGTACTCTCCAACGTAGCGATGACTGCCGGTGAAGGCGTTGATGAAGCCCTGCTTATCGGTGCGCCCCTGCATGGCGAGGGCCGCCAGTTGCAGGCCTGTGACCCAACCCTCGGTGCGCGCTTCGAGGGCCACGATCTCGCTGCTTGAGAGAGCCAGTCCCATCACCTGGTTAAGAAAGGTTGCTACTTCCGCGCCGCTAAAGCGCAGGTCGGTGGCATGCAGTTCGGTGAGTTGTCCCTGAGCGCGCAGGTGTGCCAGGGGCAGGGGTGGCTCGCTGCGGCTAATGATGATCAGGTGCATGCGCGGCGGCAGGTGGTCGAGCAGAAAGCCCAGCGCTTCGTGAATGGCGGGGGTTGTGATCACATGATAGTCGTCGAGGACCAGCGCCACATCCTGTGGTATAGTCGCGAGCGTGTTGATAAGCGCGGTCAGGACGGCAGGCGTGGATGCTGGCGGTGGTGTCTCGGAGGATGGGAGCAGCGCGAAGGCATGATCTTCTATGCCAGGGTGTTGTAGTTGCAGGGCCGTGATCACGTAGGTCCAGAAGCGGGCCGGGTCGTTATCCTGTGTATCCAGCGAGACCCAGCAGAGGCGCACATGGGTGTGTGCCTGCTGCCACACGCTCAGTAACGTGGTCTTGCCGAAGCCAGCGGGAGCCGAGATCAAGGTCAGGCCATGCTGCCGTAGTCCGGCGTGCAGGCGCGCGACGAGGTGTGGGCGGGCTACCAGGCTGGAGCGTGCCGGGGGGAGATAGAGCTTCGTCATAAGCAACGGGTTGGGCGAGGAAGTATGCGCGCCTTCAGACGTAGTAGCCGCGCCAGGCTCGTTCAAGAGGGCCGCGACGCTGTCCAGGCGCGCCTGCCTCAGTTCTGACGACCGGCCCAGATACGCCTTGCGCAACTTCCCAGCGTGTTTGCGATAGGCATACCAGTAGCAACCAGTACCCTTGTGTTCTCTGCGGGCGGTGAAGCTGCCGCCAGGACCCTCGAAGCGAAAGGTCGTCGTCTCCTGGGCCGCCAGCCAGCGCCACCACGCGTCGCTCTCAAGGCGAATCGTGTGCTCATCTGTTCCCGTGTGATACATCAAGAGATCGCCGCGCACTCGCGGAGTTGCTCGTGCCATTGCCGCCTCGTTTGCATTGCTGCTGGTTCTATGCTGATGCCTGTCAAAAGTTACCTACAAAGATATAGCACGGATTGGGTAACTTTGCAAGGAAGGGGCCAGCGCCGGACTTGTCATATGCTCCGATGAAGGTTCTTTATACGTCACTTGCTCTTCGTAGCTGCGCGATTGGTCGCGTGTGGGCGAGCCGGTCGGCATGGTAGCTATGCGCGATCAATCGCGCAGCTACGAAAGCCGGGCAACTTGTAAATGATCCTGTACTTCGATAGAAACTACTTGATTTCTGTTCGGTCGGTAGGTTATCATAAATGATGGCTGTTTAACAGACTGAAAGAGCATGAAAGGATAGATACGCGCATGAGTGCCATTACTTCGGAAAAAGGCTCTACCCCCTTGCCCTTGCCGCCCGTTGTTTCTGGTGTTCCAATTTTGGGCAATGTTCAAGAAATGCTCAAAGATCCATTAATGTTAATGATTCGGGGATATCAAGAATATGGACCTATCTATAGAGTCCGGGCGTTCAACCTTGAATACACAATTCTTGCCGGGCTTGAAGCTAATCAATTTATGACGCGTGAAGGTAATGAATACTTAACAGTGAAAGAAGTATATGCGGGTACCTCAATTGGGATGGAAACAAATAATTTCCTTTTGAGTCACGACGGCGAAAAACACCGGGAGCTGCGGAAGGTTTTGCGGCGCGGGTACTCAAAAACAGCCATTGGGCCGGCGATACCTGCCCTGATCCAGCTAACACAGGACATGGTGCGAAAGTGGAAAGAAAACGAGCGCGTTCTTATTGTGCCCGCGATGAAAAGGCTGATCACGAGTCAATTGGGGCAGGCCTTATTACAGTATGATGCTGAAGGATACTTCCCAGATTTACAGAAGTTCTTTACAACCACTGCTGAAACGTCTACCACCCATCAATTGCCAATGTTTACGCTGAAACTACCCTCTTTTCGTCGCACACAGTCACGGGTATTTCGATTAGTTGATGAGGTTTTAGCCGCTCATCGAGCCAGACCCAAAAAGCCGGGAAATCGCACGCTTATCGATGATGTTTTAGAGGCCGTTGATGAAAATGGCGCTGCTTACCCGCCTGATTTTTTACGAGCTGCCATTATCGGAACCTATATCGCTGGCATCGATACAGTTGCATTAACGTGTAGTTTTGCTATCTATGCTCTACTGAAACATCCCCATGTATGGGAACGTGTTTCAGCAGAAGTTCGCGCGGTATTCAGCCGAACGCCTGCCCCAACGATGCAAGATTTCAAGCAGATGAAGGTACTCCATGCAGCAATTCTGGAGATTTTACGCTATTATCCAGTTGGGCCGGGTGTACCGCGTACGGCTGTTGATGCCTTTGAATTTGGGGATATAAAGTTCCTAAGGGCGCAAATGTTCTGGTTGGAACAGCCGTGACGCATTTCCTGCCCCAATTTTTCCCCGACCCCTTCACATTTGATATCGACCGCTATATTGAACCGCGGCACGAGCATCACCAGGCGAATGTATTTGTGCCATTTACCGTCGGTGAACATACATGCCTGGGAGCTGGCATGGCCGAGATCCAGGTGATGGCGACCATAGCAGCCGTGATCAACGAAGTAGATTTACGCCTTGATCCACCTGATTATACTGTTCAGATAAAAATAGCACCCAGCCGTGGGCCGAAGCCAAATCTAGCAGTTCGAGTCAAACTGCTGTAGTAACCATGCGGAAATCGGATGAGTCCGTAGGGGTGATGGCTCAGTCCTTCCGTGGGTGGGCGGCAATCTGTAGCGCGAGGTTCTGTTCATAGGCGTCGGCCAGGGGTATGGCTGGGAAGTAGCTATGGGCCAGATCGTTGACAGCCAGCAGGACGCCGAAGCGATAGAGGAAATAGGCGGGCGGAGCCTGGGGGCCGGTGGTGGGGCGTACAATGCCCAGGCAGCCGGCGGCGCGGTTCGCGCCGGCTGCAAACTCCCAGGATACGGGGATGTGGTTCTGGGTGACAGAGAGGCTGCTAACACCTGTGTAATAGAGGGCGTTATTTACTTCCTGCGAGGCGGTTGCGCACCCAAAGTCAAGCGCAGAATTGCCAGCGGTGCTTGAGAATGTATCGAGCGCGGCGAGACTTACTGACACATGCCAGGCGCTGCCATCCCAGGTAATGCCTATCGATAGCAGATGATCTGTCATGGCATCGTTAATATTAGAGGTATCGGGTTGATTGCGAGCTACGGTCCGCCCATTCAGGGCCTTATAATCCAGAGTGCTGTAGGCCACACCATATGTCAACCATGGAGAGGCCGTCGGCGAGCCAGGAGCAGGCAGAGTTGGCAGGCTATGTTGTGGCTGGTTGCTAGCAAGATCTACCGGCGTTGGTGTGCAGAGCAAATGGCAGTTCTGCCCATTAAGGGAGCAGTTGTTGAAGCTAAACGCGTTGCATTGACTGTTGGAATTCAAGTCGGTATCCAGGCGAATATGCAGTGTCGCGCGTAGTGGTTGAGTGGCTGTCACGATTGAACCGGCCTGGGTGCTGGATTGTGCGTACACATACTGCTCGCCGGGTAGGAGAGCATCTGTGGACCCGGCGCGGTCAAGGGTGGCCTGAATCTGCTCAGTTAAAGTGCTCGATTGGTTTGCTGGCAGGCTCGCTAGAGATGCCATAAACGTGACCAGCCTCATCTGTACGCCGGTGGGGGTGGTAGCCTCTGATTCGAGAGTACAGGGTTCGTTGCCCAGTAAGGAGGGGACGGACACGGTACATGTTTGTGGCTGAAAGGGGTCGGCCACCCAGGTGATCTTGTGCAGGCCGCGCGAGAGGCGCAGGGGTGAGGGGCTGAACAGCGTAGGAAATTGTGCGAGCGGACGCCCATCGACGGTGATATGCCCCCAGTTGGGTGAGACCATGATGTAGAACAGGCCATCGCCGGGGGCGAGCGCCGGCAGCGGGGTGGCGGGAGGGCGGGAGAAGCGCGTGACGACGGCGTTGCCCAGGCCGGTGATACTGCCCACAACCACGATCACGATCAAGGCCAGCGCGCTCAATAGCAGAGCGAGCCGCGTCTTGCGTCGCGCTGGCGGGGGTGGCGGTACTCCGCGCGCGGTACGATGCGCGCCATACGCAGACACGAATGATGGATCAATGGGTTCAGCAGCGGCCGGGGCAGGCTCGCGTTCCAGTACGCCGGTACCGGCACGAGTGGGCGTAGAAGTTGTCGCCGCCTCCGGCGCGTAGCGCTGGGCGCGGCGCATGTTGCCCCGTGACTCCCAGGCCGAATCGATGTAGTAACTTCTGAGGGCCTGGCTGATCGATGGCCGCGAGACCACGCGCACCATCAGGCCAAGGGCCAGCACACAGATGCTCACCAGCACGGCCAGCGTGAGCACTAGCAGCGGCGAGGCGGTCACCTCGATGGGCGGCACGCTCTGTGAGGCATAAAATGCTCTGCCCGTCGTGTTGGCCACCTGTGTAGTGGTGGGCACGCCTGTGAAGACCAGGTCTGGCACGACCAGCGTTGAGAGCAAGATGCCGCCAAGTATCCCCAGCAGGATCGCGCTTGTGTAGACAATGCTCTGTTCCCACAGCAGCACCCCGGCCACCTGGCGCCGGCTCAGCCCCAGCGCGCGCATCACCGCGAAGTTGCTCAGGCGCCCGCGCGCGCTCAGCCACGAGGCCAGGATGTCGCCCAGCAGCGCCAGCAGCAGTGCCAGTGCCGCGCCTATGGCTAATGCCCCCAGCAGCGCCAGCGAGAGGCCCTCCTGGTTGAAACCATCCTGAATCGCGCGACGGTCGTAGAACGGCGACACCTGCAAATTCACGTCCTTGTTCAAGACTGCGCGCACATGCGCCAGCGAGGTCGCGTCATCGCGTGTGCGCAGCCAGACATAGTTCAGGGGGATATTATTGGCGCCAGCGGCTACCTTCTGATAGACCGCGAAATAGGTCTGATAGTCAATCAGCACCCCGCCGACAGGAGTAGCGGTATTGGTCGCAGCGGACTGGGAGGTACCGCCGGGCGTCACGGTGGGGATGTAGTGGACCTCGGCTACTACCACAAACGTCGTCTTGATGTTGGAGTAAGTCAGGGCAAAGGTCGTATTCAGGGACAGGTGTAGCGCGTCGGCGGTCGCGGTATCCACAATCGCGGGTACGATATTGTGAGCGAGCGCGGATGAGCGCTGTGAGGAGAGCAGATTCATGAGTTCGTCAAGCGACTGCGAGGAATCCTGGGCTGACCAGGTTGCCGCGCTGGCGAAGGTGCGTGCGTCGACGGCGCGGACCTCGATGGGAGCACCGGCATGCTGGCCGCCGCGCGCGGAGCCTGCGAAGCCCAGAGACACCGCCTGCACGCCGCGAATATGCCCGTAGTCTGTTGTCTGGCGTTGCAGGTCATCGTTGACGCCAGTGATGGCGGTCACGCCACTGAAATCGGCTCCACTCTGAAAGGCAGCCACATCAAGGATGCGCTGTGACTCGGAACTGAAGAAGACCAGGCTGAAGATCGCGAAGGCCGTCGCCAGGGCCAGCAGCACCGTCATACGGATGGCCTGCCTGGGGGCGCGCGCCATCTGTGCGATAGCCAGGATCGGCTCGGCGCCGCGATTGCGAGCGGCCAGGCGCGCGCCCAGATTCAGCAGGCGAGGGAAGAAGCGCATAAAGAGCAGGATAGCCGCCATCAGCAGGCACACCGTCCCCAGCAGGGTCAGCGGCGACTGTAACAGCAGGTGGGTGCGGGTATCGAGGGCGTCGGAGGCGGTCAGGTAGAGCGAGAAGCCGTAGCCCAGGGCCATGATGATGATGGCCATGATATCCAGATTGAGGCGTCGCCAGAAGGGCCGGTGGGTCGCGCGTGCCTGTTCGCGGCCCAGGGAGACCACGTTGAGGCGAGTTGCGCGCAATATGGAGAGTGTCATCGTTACAATGGCGGCGCCAGTCGTTGCCAGGGCCAGCCAGCCCATGTCCAGCAGCACCCTCAGCGGATTGCTGGTGATCAGGTTGAGGGCGCTCTGTTGCTCAGGTGGCAGCACACCCTGCGCGAGGAGATAGACCAGCCCCAGGGCTAGCAGAGGTCCCATAACGAGTGCGACGAAACCCATGAGCACACCCTGGGTTACAAAGGCGCCAAAGACCTGACTGCGGCTGGTACCCCGGCTGCGCAGGAGCGCGATGGAGGCCGCCTGGGAATCTACAAGCAGATCCGCCGTCATACTCACAAAGAACAGCAGCAGCGCGACCACCAGGGCCAGGATGGCCAGGATGGAGACACGCGCCACCGGTACGCGACTCTGATAGTCCTGGAGTGTGCTGGTTGGCAGGCCCGCGCCGGTATGCTCGATGAGTGGTTCCTGGTCGAGAGTGGTATCGTTGAAGATATCGAGTTGGATGCTCTTGACGCCATTGAGCATGGCATCCAGGTCATCGATGCTGACGCGCTCAGGCGCAAACCGGTATAACCAGAAGAGATCAATGGGGCCTTTGAGGGTATAGCCATCAAGCTCTGGGCTTTGTGTGAGCTTATTGAGCACTGAGAGCAGAGACTCGTTGGAGGTGAGCACTGTAATGATCTCACCCTTAATCTGCAGACCACGAATCACATGCTGAAAATCGTGCTGGTGCCAGAAGCCATCCTGCGCGGCCGGGGTAAAGATGCCCACAATGTGGAGGCGCAGCGGCACATCGATGCTTTTTATGCTCAAATATTTATAGGTTTCTGCTGTGCTGATCACAGAGCCGAGATGGAGATTGAACAGGCTAGCCTCCTCCTGTGTCAGCGCGATCTCGATATCGGCGCCCGCTTGCGGGGAGATAGTGGTTGTGTCGATGTTTGAGCTGGGCAGACGGCCCTGGAGCAGGCTAAGATGATGGCGCGCCTGCTCCATCGGCTCGGTCACGAAATAGGTCTGGTTGATGGGTGGCACATTCTTATCGAAGATGAAAGTAGGTATTGTCTCCATAGAGAAATGCGGGGGAGCGAGGTAGGGTCCAAGTCGGCTGTGAAATTTCTGGTCCAGCTTCGTGGTAGTATCATTGATGACCGACGTATACACGCGCTCAGAAAATGCCTGGGCGGTGACATCCGCGTTCTGGGGAGCGGCGGTCAGGGAGCCGCGCAGGCCCCCGGTCATGGTGATCTGCGTATAGAGCGGTACGACGCATACCAGCAGTACGGCGGCGATGATGCCTACGCCGGTCGCTAACAACATGCCCCATGTGCGCCGCACGCGCCAGAAGGCCAGCGTCACGGCCGGGGGAACCACAGCTTTTCCCATCATATAGCTCTTTCCCTCGTACAGGGCGCAGGCCAGCGGCGCCCCTACACGAAATAGGACCAGAACGTGGGCCAGCAGAGCAACGGATTCACCCCATTTCATGTAGGGGCGCCGCTGGCCTGCGCCCTGCCGACAGAGCAACGGATTCACCCCATTTCATGTAGGGGCGCCGCTGGCCTGCGCCCTGCTCAGGGCGGTCTGTAAAGGGGCGCTAGCTTACCTCCCGGCGTGAGGGCTGGACGGAGGTAAGGCAAGCTAGCGTCAGAAAACGAAAAGGTTTGGCCTTTTTGGTTCTATTGAATAATACGCAGCAGGCGGCAAAGTATTGCAGCGACGAAAGAAATGGGGCATATGACCCTCTTCCTGATCAGGGGTTGCCTGGTATATTCTTAGACGAGAGTGTTCTCCTGGGGGTATTCTCCTCCTTAGGGACGCGATTATGGAATTTGGAGGGGTATATCATGGGCATGGAGCAAGCAACGGTCGCAGCGAAGGTCAAGCCTGGCGGCCGGTCTGGGCGGCGGCACTACAGGAGAGCCATTGCCGCGCGGGTTGTCCTGGCTGTGCTATTTGGCGTTGGCTTTTTCTTATCGGTGGCACCCTGGGGGCGAGCCGCGGCGCGCGCGGCACTCCTGCTGCCGGCGCTGATCAGTGTTTCGGAGCCTGCGCCGCTGGGAGTTGTCGGGGACGGGGTGCGCTTCAGCAGGACGACGGTTCCCTCGCTCAATGGTCCCGTCTACCTGGATATCTACGAGCCGGACACCGCTCCGCCCCCTATACCTGGCAGACGTGCAGCGATCATCGATATTGTTGGTGCCGGTGATCACCGCAGTGAGCCGCAGCTCGTCAACCTCTCGCGCTCGATGGCGCGCACGGGCATGGTGGTGGTGAACATGGGTACTCCCGCGCTCTTCGGCCTGCAGATCTCGGCCCAGGATGTCGAGGCGGTGGTGACAACATACCAGACCCTGGCGCACTGGCGCGGTGTGGACCCACGGCGTATCGGCATCCTGGGCTTTAGCGCGGGCGGTCCGCTGGCTGCGCTCGCCGCCGCTGACCCACGGCTGCAGGATAAGCTGGCATTCATCACGCTGTTCGGCTCCTACTACGATACCATCAGTCTGCTCCACGCCATCGGCCAGCGCGCGGTGACCGCGGATGGACACACACAGCCCTGGCACCCGCTCTACTTTCCCATGCTGGTGCTCGTTATCTCTATCGGCGATACGCTCACCGGCAGCGAATCGCAACTGTTGCAGCAGGCGTTTGCCCCCAATGGCCAGCCCCTGGCGCCTGGCGAACTGGCTCAGCTTTCGCCTGGCGCCCTGGCCGTCTATCACTTGCTGGAAGGTGACGAGCCTGACCGTGTGGATCAGAACCTGGCGGCGATCACTCCGCAGATGAGGGCGCTGCTGAATCAACTCTCGCCGAGCAGGGTTCTCGCTAAGATTCACGCGCCCATCTATCTGCTGCACGACCGCAGCGACCAGTATGTACCCTTTACGCAATCGCGCGAATTCGCGGCGGCTCTCGCCCGCGCCCATCGCGCATACGACTTCGCCGAATTCGGTATCTTTGAGCATGTTGAGGTACGCTCAAACCAGGGCTTGAGCCAGGTGGTAGGCGACGGCGCGCAATTGTATCGCATTCTTGACAAGATGCTGGTGGTCGGCTCTTAATGAGCAGGAAAGAAACGAGGTACGTGCTATAATGCTGCTACTCTTCCTTATATGGTTGCTGCTAGGCGCGCTCACTGGGGCGCTGGCCCTTGCCGCGAGACTGCGGCCTGCATCATGGACACACCTGGGCTGGCTGGGCATGTTCGCCATTGGGATCGTGGCGGCGCTGCTGGGAGGTTGGCTGGGCATGCTGATCCTTGGGAAGTTCGCGGCGACAGCGACGGCGCTGTGGGTCGCGGTGGTTGGCGTGGTGCTGCTGCCGAAATTGATTGTGTGGGCAAGGCGTTATATGACAACTAGAGGCGCAGGGATATAACAAACGTAGGGGCGCCGTTTACAAGCCCGCGTAGGCC
>JALYTT010000659.1 GCA_030854145.1 Chloroflexota bacterium
GCTGGCCACGTGCGCAGCCAGCCCCACGACCCACCCATTTTTGCGGAGATCTTACGCTTCACGGCGGGAGTAGCGGTAGCGAGAGCGGCGCCGCCTCCTCCAGGTAGGATAGGTGAGAAGATGCCACACGGCTACCAGCAGGATAGCGCCGATCAGGGCTTTGAAGATCGGCACCCCGTAGATGGTGGGATCGCCGGTGATCGAGAGCGGGATCACCTGGGTGAGCAGCCACATCCCGATGATGGCTGCCAGGAAGGCCCCCACAAAGCCAAAGGGGAGCCGCCAGCCGACGATAAATTCGGCCACCAGGCCGATGACCATGGCAATGATAAAGTACACAAGCATGCTGACAGTTACCGCCCAGTGGAAACTGCCGATATTGATGGTGAACAGCGTGGAGTCACCCAGTATAGGAGCGAGGAACATTGCTACCTCCCTGTCAGTTCGTCTGTATGCAACGAATAAAGTAATAGAGTCCATTTCAAAGATACTATTACCTCAGCTAAAGAGCAAGTCAACAATAATAAGTCTCAGCCATCTTTCAGGAAATATTCAGGTCTCTAAGAATACGGCCTATAACGCTGCTAAAAATGTAGCTTATTCAAGGCCTCGTGCGTGTTAATAGAGACAAGGGGCCTATTTGTAGGCAGGGCAGGCCGCATAAGGCTTGTGCAAGGTCTGGTTGCTGCTTAGGCCGTTGCGTTATAATCATGTAGTACAAATAGTACGAACGAAAAAAGTTGTTCGCCGGGAGGTGTGTCATGCAAGGTGCAAAACGGTGGTTAATTATTATAGGGATCGTGGTTGTGGTATTGCTGGTTATCGGCATCTTTTTCGCCGCGATTAATAATGCCTGGCTCGATATACTCTACGTGGCGTTGATGGTGCTTGCCGCCTTTACCCTGGTGGCGACCGCGTTGCTGATCGTCGCCACGCTCACGCTTATTCGCACGATTACGATGGTGCGCGATGAAGTGAAGCCGCTACTGGCTTCGGTGCAGGAGACGGTGGGTGTCGTGAAAGATACGGCGCGCACGGCGGGTCAGACGGTTACTACTATTGGGAGCACGGCCCAGTTGACGCGCGATTTCGCCATCGCACCGGGTGTGCAGACGGCGGCCCTGCTCGTTGCCGGGCAGCGGGTGTTGAGTGTGTTCCTGGGCAAAGGGCGTGTGCGCAAACGGTCAGAAGAGCGTCGCCAGCAGCAGTTAGAAGCCATTTATGAGGGAGAATAGCCATGGTATTTCTACTCGCGGGCGGAGGTGATCCGCTGGCGGCCTGGGGACAGGCGGCGGCGATCCTGCTCTCTATCGAATTATTCGTTTTTATCTTGATCGGCCTGGCGGTTTCAGCGGGCCTGCTGTTTGGTCTCTCCTGGGTGCGTGAGAAGGCTGAGCTGGTGAAAAAGCTGCGCCCCGTAGTGAACTCGGTCAATGAGACGACAGAGCAGGCTATCAAGGGAACGTTGCCCGATGCGCAGCCCGGTGACAACAAGATTGTGCGCACAGTCGCCGAGGTGCCGGCGCGCGCTCGTGGTGTTGAGCAGAAGATCGAGCAGGGCAGCGAACGCGTAGCCGACGTTGTCATCGAGTTCCGCGCTCGCACGATGATGGTGCGCGAGATGGTCAGGGCCTTCTTCCTGCCGGGTCTGGGGCCGACGAGGACCCAAACCTTCATGACCAGGGAAGTGGCGCGCGAGGAGGAAATGGCGCGCGCGATTGGTCCAGGTTATAAAAGTCCGGGCTATCGCTCGCTGATTGAAGAGCGGTCCGCCGAACAGGGCCAGACAGTGATCACCAGTGATACGCTCGTGCAGGCACCCGGCGCGTCTGGCGATGGCTACGATCAGACCATAACATCCTCGCAAATGCGAAATGCGCCCACTCGTTAGATATGCGCGCCAATTTGGACAATTTCAGCGAAATGCGCGCCTGTATCTGATCAGTAATGCCCTGGGCGGTGTGTCTGTGGGCATGATCCTTGTGCTCTATAACCTTTACCTGAGCGCGCTGGGGTACCAGGCCGATTTCGTGGGAGCCATTCTCTTCGTTGGCACCATTGGAGCCGGCCTGGCGATCTTTCCGGCCGGTGTGTGCGTCGACCGTTTCGGGGGCAAGGCGGTGCAGATCGGGGCGAGCCTGCTTCTAGGCGTGATCGCGGCGGGCCAGATCCTCTTTCGTCAGCCCACCCTGCTGCTGCTCAGCGGCTTTAGCGTCGGCGTGGTGGGTGCCGCCCTGCTGGTAGTGAATGCGCCCTATTTGACAGCCAACAGCACGCCGGCCGAGCGTTCGCACCTCTTCAGCCTGAACATCGTCGTCTACCTGATTACCTCTGTCCTGGGCCGCGTCCTGGGAGGCGCGCTGCCCGTCTGGTTTCGTGGCACGTCCTGGTTGATGGCCCCCCTGCCATCCGGGCTCAACTGGATACTCGTTCCCCAGCCGGAGCCGCGTGCCTACCAACTCGCGCTACTCTTCGCCGGTATCATCGCTATGCCCAGCATCGTCCCACTGTTCTTCATGAGCGACGACCGCCCCGCACGCGCTCCTGGCCAGGTGCCGAAGCCGATGGGTGATATGACGCGGGACATCCTGGCGCGTATGCGGGAATGGCGGCAACGTATGACCAGGCATAATGTGCTCGCCATGACCAGGAGCGCGGTCTTCCTCTTTACGCTCATTTGGGCCTTGATCGGCCTGGGAGCCGGGCTATTCATCCCCTACTTCAATCTGTACTTCGTGAAGCACCTGGGCGCCTCCTCGTGGCTCTTCGGGCTGATCGATGGCGCCGCTACCGCCCTCACGGCCCTCAGCACGCTGGCTGCACCCTGGCTGGCGGCGCGTCTGGGCAAGATCAAGGCTATCGCGCTGGCTCAACTGGCGAGCATCCCGCTGCTGGTGGCGTTGGGGCCAGCGAGCATCCTACCACTGGTGGCGTTGCTCTACCTGCTGCGACAGAGTCTGATGGATATGCCTATGGGCCTGCTGCAAGTCTTCTCCATGGAGGTTGTACCTGGGGAGCGTCGGGGCCTGGCGAATAGCAGTTACCAGGCCGTGTACCAGGTGGCCTGGGCCATCTCAGCGCCTCTTGGGGGCCTGATAATTGTGCAGCTTGGCTATCCCCTGGTTTTCCTGCTGGCCGCCGCCTGCTACCTGCTGGCAGTTGGCACGCTCTGGCGAGGATTTGGGGGTGTGGCGGAGGCGCAGCCTAAGAGCGAGGTCCCGTAGCGCGTGGCTTGCCTCGCCGTCCTGAAACTCCCAGGACGGCGAGGC
>JALYTT010000203.1 GCA_030854145.1 Chloroflexota bacterium
TCCGTGGAGCAGGCCCTTGGGCCTCAAGGGAGGCCTCACCCGGATGCGGCAAGCCGAATCCCTACGCGGGTTGGAGCCATCTCACCCGTCAAGTGAAGCGTGACTGAGCAATAGTGTCAACGCTCCATGAGAGAGCGCGAGATAGAATGGAGATCAGAGTATGTCCAGACGGTTTTTTCTGGTGTCAGGAGTTCTTCTCATCGTCTTGAGTAGTGTCGGTCTGGTTCGGCCAGCCGGTGCCGCCTCAGCCCACTCGGTAGCTGTTCGAGCGGATGTCTTCTTCAAAGAATACCCTATTCCTGGCGCGAATGGTTATCCTTATGATATCACAACAGGACCGGATGGCAACCTGTGGTTCACGGAGCATGGTAGGAACGAAATTGGTAAGATGACCCCCAAAGGAATATTTCGGGAATATCGGGTTGCGACGCGTGATGCGGGGCTTGAAAATATTACAGTAGGATCGGATGGCAACCTGTGGTTTACCGAGGCTCTTGCGAACAGAATTGGGAGGATAACGCTTACGGGAGCGATCGTTGAGTTTGTTATCCCGACCAGCGCTAGCTATCCCGAAGACATCACGGCAGGGCCTGATGGCAACCTCTGGTTTACGGAAGACATTGGAAATAAGATTGGACGGATCACTCCCAGGGGGGTGATTACTGAATTCCTGTTGCCAGATCCCAATAGTTTTCCTGGCTCTATTACGAAGGGGCCAGGGCGAACACTCTGG
Source organism: Chloroflexota bacterium (assembly GCA_030854145.1). The sequence goes on from JALYTT010000203.1 coordinate 734, forward strand.
TTCACGGTACCCGTCCTCGATAAGATTGGGAGCATCACCACGGGTGGTGCCATCACCGAGTATACCATCCCCACCAGTACTGGTGATGATTATCCGGGGGGTATTGTCGCTGGCCCAGATGGGAACCTGTGGTTCACTGAAGTCAATGGAAACAGGATTGGACGTATTACCAGACATGGTGCCATCACCGAGTATCTGGTGCCAACGAGTGATAGCGGTCCCTGGGACATAACAGTAGGACCTGACGGCAATCTCTGGTTCAGTGAAATTTATTTAAACAAGATTGGACGTATTACCCCTGGTGGCTCAGTCACTGAGTTTCGACTCCCAATAGGGCACAGGCCTAGCGGAATCACCGCTGGTCCTCTCAAGAGCGTTTGGTTCGCCGATCTGGACGCAAGCCAGATTGGACAGGCCAAACCTCTGCATCGTGCATCATAACGATGGGGCAGATACGATTCGGGGGTGAATTGACCGAGCCTCAAGAAGGTATGACTCCCATTTGGGTGTATAATTCTTGCCAGGAGGCCTGGCTTCCTGGCAAACACACATACGAATGGGAAAATATGTATCGATGGCAGCAACACTCTTTGATAGCAGACCCCTTGTGGGACAGATGACTGGCGCATTGCAGGAGGAGGCGCTGCGCTTTCGCGAGCGGCGGCAGCGACCGGCCCGGTTGGCACAACTGATTGCCGGGCGCGATCCCGCCGCCGCCGTCTATAGCCGGCAACTGGCGCGCTCATGTCGCACGATTGGCCTGGACTGCGCGACCCTGGCATACCCGTTCGAGATCGAGGAGGAGGCGCAGCGGGCCGAGGTAGCCGCGCTGAACGCCGATCCCGGCACCGATGGCATTGTCCTGCTCCTGCCATTGCCAGCGCACATTCGCCAGCGCATCGTGACCGAGGTGCTGCAACCGGAGAAGGATGTCGATGGCCTGGGCCCGCGCAACGCCGGCAACCTGCTGCTGGGCTTTCCCAGCTTCATTCCCTCCACGGCCGATGTGGTGCTGGCCGTTCTGAAAGACGCGGGTATCCCCATCGCCGGGCGCAACGCGGTGATCGTCGGGCGCAGCAATATCGGTGGCAAACCTACCGCGCTGATGCTCATGCGCCAGGATGCCACCGTGACCATCTGTCATTCGCATACCCAGGAGCTGGCCAGCATCACCAGGAGCGCCGACATCCTGGTGGTCAGCACCGGGCGCCCGGCCAGCTTCACGGCCGACATGCTCAAGCCCGGCGCGGTCGTGCTCGATGCAGGCATCAACACCGTCAACGGCAAGGTCGTGGGGGATATCGACTTCGAGAGCGTGAGCCGGGTGGCCTCGTTCCTCACGCCTGTCCCCGGCGGTCTGGGCCCGCTCACACACCTGATGCTCATTCGCCACACGCTTGTCGGCCCTGAGTAGCAGGTGCTCTTGTCAGCGGATAGCGACCTGCGCCTGCAAGATCTCATCCAGGTCATCAATGAAGAAATCCGCTTCGGCGTGGCCCTGACTGAGGCGTAGCTTCTCACGCCGCCTTTGCAGGTCGTTATAGATACACGAGAGCTGCTGGCGGCTTTTCGAGGCCACAATACGCACAATATGATCGCTATCAAGCAGGCTCATGACCTTTTGCAGGTAGTCGCTATCGCCGCTCACAAGCACGCAGACATCGAGGCGGTTCTGGTAGGTTTCATGGGTGATACGCTCGATCAGCGCGAAGTCCGCCGCATTCTTCCGCGACTGGCCCCGCACAGGCTCACCTTGCGGCGTGTGTAGATCAAAACCTGCTCTCCCCAGTTCCCGTAGAATGCTCCTACCATTGGGGAAACTATGTTCGTCTGCGCAGGCCCAGCGGCTGACGACCGTGCCAAAAGCGGAGGCATATCTGGTCAACGCAGCTCCCAGGGCCGCTGGAGTCATAGTCCGGGGCACCACGAACCAGGTGTTTTCCACATCTATAAAGACCCCGACGCGCTGGGAGCCTGCTTTATCAGCAGACGACGCGTCTTTGCTCAGGCCATTGAGGTGGTTCCGCGCTAAGGACCCGTGTGTGGGCGTGCCAGGAGCGGCTTTCGTCTTGCCCTGGCGCGCTGGAACACGCTCAGGGAGAGCATGCCTTCTGACTTCCGCCATGAAGAGGCTGCGCTCGCTCTGCCCCAGCGCCGCGACGTGCTCAAACACCCGTACCCACATCTTGACCTCTGCCATATCCGCCGTGTTCTGCGCGCGGCGTTCTGCCAGGTGAGAGGTGATCAGCAGCACAAACTCGGACCAGGCGGCAGAGGCATCCTCCTCACGCGCGCAGAACTTCTGCTTGAACTGGTTGGCGAAGTCGGCTGGCTCGCGTGCGGAACCGCCGCGCATATGCAGAAGCCCTTCCAACAGAAAGAGGTGACGCTGCGATATTTTTCGGTAAGGATCGGTGCTGTGGCGCGCAGAGAAACCGGCCAGTGCAATAGCAGACTCTACCAGCTCGTCAGTGATGCTTTCCCCGTGCGTATAGCGATAGATGATGTTGCGGCTGATCGTCCCGGCCAGCCTTGCCATCTGCTGCATGGCCTGAGGCGTTTCCGGCTCCTGGTGCGCCTGCTCAAATGTCTCGCGGTTCTGTTGCTCATACTTTTTGTCCAGAAATCCCCATAGCGCCTCGATCGTTGCCAGGATACGCTGGCCCTCTGAGAGCTGCGACGGCAGATCTCGCACCTCTGTTGTCGCCGGAGTGGCAGGGGCTAACGCCGCTATGGAGGTGGTTGCCGCCGTGGCGATCTGCCGGGCGATCTTTTGATGAAGATGGTTGATTGTGGGCGAGGAGGGGGCCTCTGCCAGGGCATCTTGCAGGCGGCGCAAGTCATCCACGCAGTGCTCGGCCGCCAGCACCTGGGAGAGCGCTTCCAGGTCGCGCAGTGCCTCCGCCAGCACATCCGCGTCTTCAAGACATTCTTTGAAGAAACGTAAGCAGCCCTTAAAGCAGTTCTTGAAACGTTTCGGTCGAAAGCAGCGCTCATACCAGATAGCCCATACAAAGGCCCGCCACATGATGGGTTTGTGGGTCGCGCTATTCGGCCGCTGCACTATGCGTAGCGCGTATGCCCCGATGACCGGGACGATAGACCACCAGAAAGGATCGGCCAGCGGCGGCTCCTCCGCGAGGACCTTCTCGAACGCAGCCCTGTTGCGCTCGCGATGTTCTTGTGTCGCGCAGGGCAGGAGCGCTTGCAGGTATCCGACGATAGCGACGCGCTGCTCCGCTAATTCTGCCCTCTTCCTCTCCAACTGGCACTGGCACTCTCCGGGTGAGACCTGGCGCAGCAGCGTCAGCTCCCTTTCATCGAACTCCAACGGGGGAAGCACAGGAGAGACTGCGATACCGGTGTTAGAAGAACCATACGCCCCGCTCCCATTCATCATCCCTTCTTCAAACGGCTGACCGCATTTTCCACAAAAACGGGCAGCATCGGGCGCTTCCGACCGGCATGACAGACAGATTAACATAGATGTCCCCTCCGGGTAGATTTGTAATCTATGGCTCCTCAATGGAGGAAGGTGCGCGACGCTCTTATAGGAAGATTTACGCCTGGCAGGATTTATCGTATTCTAGATGTTACCATACTGTATCATTTTTTTCATATTTAGTAGCCAATATGTCGATATGCCCTCTCCGTCCGCCTTCATCTACCTTCATCGTGATGCTATTGCTAAATTCATATCCTGCTTGCTTGTATCTCAACCGTATCCCTACCTGTTCGCTACTTCTTTCTGCACCGCCGGCAGGTAGAATGATAGACATAGATACACAAAGAAATTGCGTAGGGATATGCTAGTTACCGTTTACTACACAGCAGCAAGGATACACAATCATGACATCATATACCAACCAGGACAACATCAAGAGCCGTTCTGAGGCACGTACAGTGACGCATATCCCGACATTTCCTACCGAGACCACCCTCAACACCCCGGAGCAGAGGGTGCGCTTTGAACTGTTGCGCCTGGCCTTCTTCACATTGAAGCTGCGCAAGTTGGAGCAACAGCCAGAAGAGGCGCGCAAGGGGAAGACTGAAGAGGAGAGCACCTTCGAGTTCCATTGTAGCCTGCTGCGCCATGCCATCTTCCAGCAGGTGCTGGCGCTTATTCAACTTGACGCGCGCGATCAGGCCTTACAGATCATCTCCACCTGCCGCGCGTCGTAACCTATGCTTCTGGTTGATATTCTTCGAGGTAGCGAATGACGGCACGTGTCAGTTGGCTGGGGGTAGAGGCGCCGGCGGTTACAGCGATGCGCTTCTTGCCCTTCAGCCACGCGGGGTCCAGTTGCGAGAGGTCTTCGACGCGCACGGCCGGGACGCCGGCCAGCTCTTCCGATACCTGCACCAGGCGATTAGTGTTATTGCTGCGTGGGTCGCCTACCACAATCGTCAGGTCTGCGCCCTTCGCCTGGGCGACCACCGCCTCCTGTCGGCTCTGCGTGGCTCCACAGATATCGATATGCACCTCAACCTGTGGGTAGCAAGCCTTGATGTACTCGATCACGCGCCTGGTATCCCATTGCGAGAGGGTGGTCTGTGTGGAGACAGCCAGCTTCTGCACCTGCTCCGGCGCCAGGTGTAGCGCGTCCACGTCGGCCTCGGTCTCAACCAGGCTGATCTGCCCCGGCGCCTCGCCCAGCACACCTTCTGGCTCAGGATGACCCTTTTTCCCGATATAGAGCACATAATAGCCCTCCGCCGCCAGGGCGCGCACCAGGTCGTGAGTCTTCGTCACATCGGGGCAGGTGGCATCGATGCAATGCAGGCCGCGCGCCCGCGCTCGCCGTTTCACCAATGGAGAGACGCCGTGCGCGGTAAAGATCACCGTGCCCTCGCTAGCCTGTTCCAGAATCGAGACACGGTCTTCACCATCCAGTGTGATCACGCCCATCGCGGTCAATTCTTCGATGGCATGGCGGTTGTGAACGATCTGGCCAATAATATAGATAGGGCGGGGAAGCGTGGTGTCTTTCGCCGCCTGGCGCGCTATTTGCAATGCATCAACCACCCCATAGCAATACCCACGGGGAGAGATCTTTATAATTTCCATGATTCCCTCTACACGCTACATGCCTGTCTGGACACGATCATCGTGTCCCTACATCATATCATAAACGTGCCTGGCCAGGTGCCCCTTTTGGGGGGGTCATGATTGCTTGAGTATCGATTGTCGTCTATATCACGTGTATAGGGTACACAAAGGCGCCTGTTCATCTCATTTGAGAGCGAGAACAATAGACTGAATGCGACCCTTCTCATCGGGGGTCGGGACTTATAGGGTGTTACAATCATGGAGGAAAGTATACGTATGGGCTATCAAAGGATGCTTAAAAAATGGCGGGGTGTGCGGCCTATTTCATTATGGGCGGTAGTCGGAATACTGGCGTTGCTGCTGTCAGCCTGTAATACCACTGACGTAGCTACTACGACGGCACCATATGTCGCCACATTCAGTGCCGTCTCATGTCATGACACGGCGCCATCAGGGGATTGGCCGATGTACCTGGGGAATAGGGCGCGCACCAGCTACAGCGATGACAAAGCCAGCCCCTTGAATGCGACGACAGCGGCTAACTTAAAGGGCTGCTGGCTCTACCAGGCCGACTCCCCGATCTCTACCCAGGCAGTGGAAGCTGGCGGCCAGGTGTACTGGGGCTCCTGGGATGGCAACGAGCACGCGACGGATCTCTTAGGCAAGCAGGTCTGGAAGACCAACCTGGGAGTCGCCATCAATAACCACTGCACCCCCAGCTATGTTGGCGTGGCGAGTACGGCGGCCGTCGATTCGGTAATGCTCAATGGGTCAGAGACCCCGATGGTGTTCGTCGGCGGGGGCGATGACAATGTCTATGCGTTAAACGCGCGCACGGGCGCGGTTATCTGGAAAACGTCGTTGGGTGCCTCTCCGGATCACTTCATCTGGAGTTCACCTGTTGTGTTTAATGGAAGCGTCTACATCGGGGTGGCATCATTCGGGGATTGCCCGCTTGTACAGGGACGGCTCTTCCAACTCCAGGCCTCCACCGGCAGCGTGCAACATAGTTTTGATGTGATACCGCCTGAGTGTCTGGGTGGAGGCGTCTGGGGCTCTCCAACTGTTGATGAAGACAAACAGACCATCTATATAGGCGTAGGTGAGGCAGACCCATGCAAAAAAGCCACGCCCTACGCGGATGCGATGATCGAATTGAGCACGTCCGACTTGAAGCTCCTGGGCTCCTGGCAAATCCCGGCGGCCGAAGCTACAGAAGATGGTGACTTTGGTTCCACTCCGGTGCTCTTTGAGGCGAAAATAAACGGCGCTCTGCATAAGATGGTGGGGGTTGTCAACAAGAATGGCACCTTCTATACATTTGAGCGTGATAATGTCACGAAGGGGCCAGCCTGGAAAGCGAAAGCTGCGATCGCGGGAACATGCCCGGACTGCGGCGGCGGCACTATCGCGCCCGCTGCCTGGGATGGTACCTCTCTGTATATAGCGGGTACTCAGGCGAAGGCAGATGGCAAGACCTGCGCGGGGATAGTGCAGGCGCTCAAGCCTGATACCGGGGCCACCATATGGCATAAGTGCCTGAGTCGTCCGGTCCTGGGAGCCGTGACACTGGCACCAGGAGTGGTGATCATCGGAGCCGGCGCCGACCTCCTGGTCCTCGCGGCAGACTCTGGCCGCACGCTTTATAGCTATCACGATCCTAACAAGCACGCTAACTTCTATGGCCCCATGTCGGTCGCGCGGGGCAGAATCTACGCGCCTTGTATGGACGGGTACCTCTATGCGTTTGGTATATAGCCAATGCATCCTGTAGGGTGAGGCAAGTTACATAGGCGTGTCCAGGGCGTGGCTTGCCACGTTCGACGGCTCAACCAGTAACCTGCGGGCGTCCCGTCACGCGATCTGGTAGTCAAGCGTGAAAGTGGCCTCCCCATCGCCGCCACAACTGCCTCCACCTTGCAGCCCGCTCAAATCACCTGTCGCGGAACCGGGTACGATGGTCAAGGCATCTCTGACAGCTCCCCCCTCGTATGCGCCGTTGTGTTGGAGCACGAAGCTACCTGAGTGATCACCCAGGCGACCTGTGATCTGCTCATAGCCGATAAAATAGGCGATGTTGTTACTGGAATAGCACATCAGATATTCTATGCTGCCCTCGCCCTCAAGGTCTCCGTGATACGCGTAGACCACGTCCGCACGTGTGAGCCTGGGCTGACCTTCGATCTCACTATAAGGCTTTTCATTCCAACTCTTCACCTCGAAGGTTCCTGTTGCGTGCATTGTCATACCCGTTTCTCCCTATCAATTCTTGAGTTTTAAATGTTCATGTACTGATAGCGCATGGACTACTCAACTTTGTAGCTATACTGTCGCGCAACACATTTGCAAAAATAGCTATGCCAGGGTCAAACCTTTTCCACCAACTGGCTGAACGTCAATCTTTTCGGGAGAGCCAGCTAAAAGCGGGAGGACCTGCTTGATTGCCGTTTGAGCGCCCTCAATAGTCAGCGATGCATCATGCTCTTGCTGACTCCTCCATACCTCGGTCACCCAGACACTCTCCGGTTCAGTAGCGGATGTGTTAATGATATATAACTGGCACCCTGCCGCCGCCTCAACAAGAGCTGAGGCCCTTAAAAGGTGCTCGACGAGGGCATCACGCTGCCCAGGCCGCGCAGTGAATTTGACGTAGCATCCATATGCCCCCATAGACTACTCCTCTATTTAGTTTTCATCATATTACTCTATTCAGTTTACGATGATTTAGAACAAATGTCTATATAAAGTCATCAAGGTAGGACCAATGACTTGCTGCTGAATTCCTTATATACGAGGTATGCGTTGAGGAAAACCGCAAAGATCAGGTAGTATTATATGTCCACCGAGAGGAAAGTAAAGAAAGCGCAAGGCAGGCATACGTTTCGTCGCGCATGCCTGCCCTGCTTTGGAGAGGTAAAGTTAGTTGCCCGCGGCGCTGGTCGCAATGAAGCCGGAGCCAGGAAGCTGCCAGAGCATTGTGCCATCGGCACGGTTGAGGATCACCTTGTTTTCAGGGAGGATCAGGCTGTCGCCGAGAGCCATGATCTGCGGAATGCCGCCGCCGAATTGGATATCTTTGGACCAGTACAGGTGGCCATTCTGAGGGTTGATGGCCACAACAGTATTCGTTGTAAAGGAATAGTAGATGACGTAGACGATGCTATGAGCGCTTACCAGTCCTGCTCCATGGAGGCCGTTTATCGTTCCCGTGGTACACCATGCATGGCTTCCGTTGCTGGTGCGATAGCCGCAGGAGTGGTTCCCGTCGAACAGAACCAGCATCCCTTGTGCGATGACGAGCTGGCTTGGAGCATTGGCAGGTGCAGTCGTCGACCAGAGCTTTTCGCCTGTGGTCGCGTTAAGCGCGAAGAGTGGTTTTTGCTCCTTGTGGTCTCCGTTAGGATCCCTGGCTAATGAATGGGCGGCCTGCACATAGAGAACATTGCCGGCAACGGTAGCTTCGAGCGGCATAGAGGTGTTATATTGCCATAGCACGTGGCCGTTTGTGCCGTTGAGAGCCTTGATGGCATTGTGATCGTCATCGCCATTGCCAAGGACATATGCTATCCCATTGTTGATCGTGAGCAGGGCCGGAATGGGCGCGTCGTACTGCCAGAGGATCGTCCCGGTCTGGCTGTCCAGAGTGTAGAGGTTACCGCCAACGTAGCCGCTGGCATAGACCCGGCCATGATCAATGACAAGTTGAGGCAAGGGGTCACCACCGGTGACGATTTGATTGGCTGTGCTCAGGAGGGTTTTCCAGAGTAGCTTGCCGTTATTGGCCCGGAGCGCCTGCACCTGTTTGCTATAGGCGACATACACAACATGATCTTGAATGGCCAGACCGATGTCTTTTTGCTGGCTAAAGATGTCACCACCGAGCGTATACTGCCAGATGCGAGCATGTGTACGCGCATTGAAGGCTGTGAGAGTGGCGCTTCCAACATTGTTTGCTTTACTGTTACTGTTGTCGCTTACAGTAACGATGATATCTCCCACCTGTTTTGTCGTAGTATTAGTATGCGACCCTGTTCCAGTTTGAGGCTGGCTTCTATGGCCTACAGGGGCTTTGTTATGCGCTGTAAAGACGAAAAATGCGCTGATGAGCAGGGCGCTAACAACCAGGACCGCCGCCGTCGTCTGGAGTGCGATGAGCCAGCGCCTGCGTGGCTTGCTGGTGGCCCTGGATTGCTGTGGCAGAGATGCTGGCTGTTGAAACTGACCAGAAAGAGCGGCTCCATAAGGGAGCGGCGTTACCTGGTTGTGAATATTCTCTGGTTGCATAGCAGGTTCCTCCTGTTGATATCCTTCTCTGTGCGTCTCGAAGATTAACTGCTCCAGGTGCGGGTCGTTTTCTGCCGCGTGGAGGATGGCGATGATGGTGTCGAGATCACCGCATTCAAGCGCGTTGCTATAGCGATAGAGGGTCTTTTCGTACGCCAGGCGCTGCCGCCTGGCGGCTTCTTGCTCACGCATGGCTGCCTCTTTCTTGCAAGTGTTGCAGGTGCTCGCACCAGGCTGTCCGTACGCGGTTGAGCGCACGGTGTAGTCGGACGCGCGCAGTGCTGGGAGGTATGTTCAGGGCCAGCGCCAGGTGCCGTGTATCCAGGTCGTGTAAGAAGGCCAGGCGCAGCACAAGCCGGTCGTCAGGCGATGCCAGAGCGAGCAGTTCAGCGACCTGTGCGCGCGTCTCGACTTCTTGTTCAGGACCTGGCTGCGTCATGAGGCCGAGCTGATCAAAAAAGTCGCTCTCGCTGCCGTTTTCGCTGTCAGGCCTGAACGCACCAACCGATAGTTCGCACTGGTTCTGGCGGGCGCGGGAGGTGCGGCGGCGCTTGATAACGTTGGCGGCAATGCCGAGAAACCAGGCGCGGGGCTGCTGCACCGTGTCGAAGACCTCCGCGTGCGCGAGTGCTTGCAATGTGGTCTCATTCAGCACATCCGCTGTGGCGCTCTGAACGCCATCTCCGTATGCCAGCCCTGCTCGTATGACGTAAGAGCGCACGATGCCTTGTAACGACTCGACGTTCTCCTGCAAGAATGTGCGCAGGGCTTGCCCTGGCTCGTCTGCCGAGCTATGCATAGATGCGTCCCTCTCGCGGTTGTGGTGTGAGACCTATCACGAGTACGTTCCTCCGAATTTTGAGCTTATGTACATAGCACTGGATAGTCATTTGAGAAGGATAATTTGTTACACCCAACGGGTACACCCCATTTGGGCTATATGGATAGATACATGCAAACACAATATGGTATAGACGTGCGGTAATGTAAGGGAGTGAAAACATAGTGCCGGCAAGTATATGCCGTTGCGTGGTGTTGCTATATTTGCGTGTATCTATCTGATAAAGGAGAAAAAGCCATGGAGGTTCAATCGCAGCGTTCCCAAAGCTCAGGTCTCAGGAAACTCATCATCATGGTAGTGATCCTGGCGGTCATTATCGTCCTCGCCTTCGTAGCCTGGACCGTGCTCTCGCCTATCCTGTCCCAGCCCTCCGTTCCCGCCCAGCCTAGCATGCTACACCACTGGTAGGGGTTGCCATAGGTCGTTGTGTTGCGCGCCTCGCCGTCGTGTTACGAAGGACGGCGA
>JALYTT010000204.1 GCA_030854145.1 Chloroflexota bacterium
GTTTACAAGCCCGCCTGGCAACATATGACATTGGTCTGCCAGGCGGGCTTGTAAACGGCGCCCCTACGTGTCTCTACACAAGATAAGGGTGCTTATCATATAAATCCCCCAAACGGGGGATTTCCTTCGTTATTATGGGCGATGGCAGGACGCCTCCTTTCTTCTATGCTTAGTTTGTCATAGAAATGAGGAGGTAGATCTTGAAAATGCTTATCAATCGTAACTTCGCGCTACTGTGGAGTGGGCAGGCGATCTCGATTATCGGCGATTTTGTCTTCAATACCACTCTGGTGATCTGGATCGTGGTACAGGTCGCGAAGGGACAGTCGTGGGCACCTCTGGCTGTGGGCGGCGCGCTGCTACTGAGTTCGCTGCCATCGATTGTCCTGGGACCACTGGCGGGCGTCTTTGTGGATCGCTGGGAGAAGCGGCGTACGATGCTGGCGATGGATGCCCTGCGTTGCGCGACAATAGCCTGCTTACTGCTCGCGAGTCTTATGTCGCTCTCCCCCGCCTGGCAGCTCAGCATGATCTATATCACTGTCTTCGTAGTGAATGCCTGCGACCAGTTCTTCCGCCCGGCCATGCTCACGCTGATTGGGGATATTGTTGAGGAGCCGCAGCAGGCGCGAGCCATGGGGCTGGGCCAGGCATCGATGAGCCTGGCCGCGATCATTGGCCCCCCGCTGGCCCCACCGTTGTTGCTCGCTTTTGGCGTGCAGTGGGCGTTGCTGCTCAACGCGCTCTCGTTCGTCATCTCGTTTACCACGATTATGGCCATCCAGGTTCCCCGCCTCTCGGAAGGCGCCGCACCCAGGCAGGCCGCTGGCCTCTGGCAGGAATTTAGCGCGGGCCTGCGGTTTCTCTTGAGCAGCCGCATCCTGGTGACGCTGATTGTCTCTACTATAATCGCCATGCTGGGCGCGGGCGTGATCAATACCCTCGATGTCTTCTTTGTGACCCAGAATCTCCATACTCCGGTGGCGCTCTATGGCACACTGGATGCAGTGCTGGGCATAGGCACCATTGTGGGCGCTATTCTGGCCTCTGTGTTTGCGCAACGTATCGGATTGACGCGCACGATCTGGTGCTCTATATTGGCATTAGGCGTGCTGGTGACCATCTATGCGCGCCTGACAGGCTTTCTCCCGGCGGCTGTGTTATTGTTTGTCATGGGCGTGCCACTGGCCACGCTGGCTGTGGCATCCGGCCCGCTCATTCTCCAGATGACGCCGCGCGAGATGGTCGGGCGCGTCTCTTCTCTCGTGAGTCCTATATCGATGGTGGCCTTCATGATAGCAACAGGCCTCTCTGGCTACCTTGATGGCGTTACATTACATAATTTTCATGCGCAGGTGTTTGGGATGGCCTTCGGCCCGGTGGATACACTCTTCACCGCGTCGGGCCTGCTCATCTTCATCGGAGGCGTGTACGCGATGATCGGCCTGCGAAGTAGCAAGGCGACGGCCCCTGAGATAAGCGCCGTCCCTGTAGCGCAAGAAACGAGGTGATGCATGCAGCAGAAGACGATGCAACAGGTAGAGTCGATGCAGGTTGGCCTCGCGCTGCAACTTGTGGTCAGCTTCCTGCTTGCCGGGGGCATAGCTCTAGGCGTGGCCTCCCTGGCGGATAGTATAGGGATACAGCAGCCGGTAGTGAGCATACTCGCTATGGTGGTAGCCGGAGTCGCCGGGCTGCTGCTGACCCTGAACATCCAGTATTCCCTGTACCTGGCGCACCTGGCACTCGCGCGCCTGGTCGGCGGGTCCCCTGTTGAGGAGGATGGAGCTTTGCGCTGGCGCTGGCCGTTGACGCCGCTCTTTGCGCAGTTGCATGTCTTGAAGCAGCATACGCGTGAGTTGCTACAGCGGGAGCGACTGGGCAGCGAGTATCGCGATCAGTTGCTGCGCCAGGCCAGCGAAGCTGCCGCGCAGGAGGAGCGCAACCGGCTGGCGCGCGACCTGCACGACTCGATCAAGCAGCAGTTGTTCGGAATCAGTATGCGCGTCGCGGCGGCGCAGGCGCGCACTGAAGACGGTCCTGGCGAGGCAGGCGTCGTGCTTGCCGATATTCAGCGCAGCGCCCAGGAGGCCCAGGTGGAGATGCAGGCGCTGCTGCAACAGTTGCGCCCCGCGCCGCTGGAGAATGTGGGGCTGGTCGAGGCGCTGCGCATACAGGCCCAGGCTCTGGGATACCGCACGGATGCCCAGGTGAGCGTCGAGTTAAGCGCGCTGCCTCCCGAGGAGCGTTTGCCGCCAGGGACACAAGAGATGGTGTTCCGCATTGTGCAGGAGGCGTTCTCTAACATCGCGCGCCATGCCCGCGCGCACCATGTATGGCTGAGTTTGTACACATGGGATGAAGCGTTGCATGTGGAGGTGCGCGACGATGGTCAGGGCTTCGAGGTTGCCACAAGCCAGAGCGGTATGGGACTGCCCAATATGCGCGAGCGCGCTGCGTCGCTGGGTGGTACCATAGACATGCAGACTACGTCTGGCGCAGGCACAATCCTGCATCTGCACATTCCATTCGTTGCCCCCCTGGTGAAGCAAGAGAACGCCGTTGTAGAGGCCGAAATCACGACATCGATGGAACAGGCCGGAAAATATCTACAATTCGGTCTGGAGGCGGCGGGACTCGCCGGGGCGTTGATTCTGCTTGATATACCGTTTGTAGCGATAGGGCTGGCACTCGTTGTGGCACTGTGTATGTATATCCAGGCCCGTCGCTACAGTACACGGGTCGTATTGGCGGCTGGTAGCACAAACGTCCAGAGATTCTCCTTGCGCTATAGGGAGCACGAACTGCTTTTTAGCATTCTAGCCCTGAGCTGCCTGTGCATATGGTATCTACCCAGCGTGCAGCACACCTGGCCTGTGCGGCTCAATATCTGGGCTTTGCTGGCGCTATCCCTGGCCCTTGCTGGCTTCGCGCTCATAGAACTGGTACAATCGTATCGCGTGCTGGAGCGTTATTATGCCGTATCAGCGTGGTCCGAGCTAGTGAATGAAATGGTGCAGAGGCGAAACGGAGTGAAGAGAAGCGCCCAGTTCTGGCTGCTTGTGGTTGTACTCTCCTTCTTCTTTGGGCCTCTCACTCTGGCGTTTCCGCCGCTTACCTTGGCACAGTGGGTCAGCGACGCGCAACTTGCTATACTGATATGCTGGCCTCTACTCAACCTGGTGGAGTACATACAGACGGTGCATTGGCAAAGCATGCCGGTAAGGAATGGAGAAGACAGACATGGAGCACACAATGGCTAGCATCCGCATCGCGCTGGTAGATGATCACCGTGTGGTACGCCAGGGATTGCGCGTCTTTCTGGAATCCTTCCCCGACCTGGTCGTCATCGGCGAGGCGTCGAGCGGCGAGGAGGCGCTACAGCAGGTGGAGGCATGGCTGCCGGATGTTGTGGTGATGGGTCTGCTGATGCCAGGCGGCATCGATGGTATCAAGGCGATCGAGCGTATTCGCGCCTTGACGCCTCACACGCAGGTTGTCGCGCTAACCAGCTACACGGATGAGGCGCGAGTCGTGGCGGCCTTACGCGTGGGCGCCATCGGCTATGTGCGCAAAGATGCTGAACCCCAGGTATTGCTGGCTGCCGTGCGGGCGGCGGCGCGCGGCCAGTCGCTGCTCGACCCGGCGGTGGCCACCGCTGTGCTGCAAGAACTGGTGCGCGGCGAGAACGCGCGTGTATCCCCTCTGACCGAGCGTGAGCAAGAGGTGCTGCGCCAGTTGGCTCTTGGGCGCACCAATCACGAGATCGCCGAAGCTCTGGTGGTGAGCGATGAGACCATCAAGACCCACGTCGGCAATATCCTCACGAAGCTTCACCTCGCGCACCGCACGCAGGCCGCCATGTACGCCGTCAGACATGGGCTGGTCTCGCTGGATGAGATAGAGCTATGAGGCATTGGAACATATTCAAATGCTATTGAGTATGTATTGTAGCGCGCATAAAATCGAGCACGACTCTGTCAATGCGCGCGTCCTCAAACCAATGTTCTTCCAGGTTCTCGCGGCCGCTGAACTGGCGCAGGGCGTCGCGGGTGGCGGCATCATAATTACCGTTGATGGCGCCTTTGTAATCGCCGGTGGCGGTCAGCAAGGCCTGTAACTCACGGGCTACAGTCGCGTCGACGGCGAGAATATCGTTGGGATCGGGGGGGAATAAATAGAGTTTATGCAATTGCAGGATACGTTTTAGCTCGGCGATCGGCCGCGGGTGATCGTCCACGCGTAGATCGATGAAGCGATCATTGAAGCCTCCGTAGCCGCCTCTCTCCCGCACGACCAGCAGGGCCGCCGATTGCCGGCCCCGGCTATCGCCTCCCGCCTCCTGTCCGGCGGCCAGCGCCGCCAGCAGCCGGTCGCACAGCAGGCCCGCTGTACCCTCAAAGGTCTGCGCCATCGCCTGTACCGTCTCCTGGCCTACCAGGATATTGCCCTGGCACGCGTAATGCTCGCCCACGCGTCCTCCCGCCCAGGGAAAGCATGCGCTACCGGTATATGTGGCTGGCTCACCGGTGACCCCTACAACTCCCACCTGGCGCTGATCACGCTCCTCGTCTTCAGCCGTCAGCCGGGCAATTGTCTGAGCAGCGGATAGGTCGGTAGCCAGGAATTCCAGTCCTTGTGGACCGTAGCTGGTATTGGCGAAGGACTGCGTGGCTATCGCGCCCACCCCGGCCCTTGCCCATGGTACAACAGCCCCCACGGCCAGGAACTTTGATTGTACGGCGATGCCTAATTCGCCCGTCTGTGGGTCGCGTGCCACGATAGAGAATGTCATGATATAAAACCCCCCCCATTAAAAAGTTGTTGGTCGCGCTATTATAGCACGTGCATTGAAAAAGAACACATGTAGGTCGCATCTGAGTAGGGGGCCAGACGAGAATTTAACTTGACTTTCGGTCAGCTTTCGCGCACAATGGTAATAGTAGCATGTGAGTATGGCGCTGGAATGTACGTATATCTTTTTAGTGAGGGCGATTGCACCGCCACCGCGTGTATTCTGCAAGGCGTGATGCGCTATTTCATGGAGATAGCAGGTTCACGACTTGCTGAAGAGGTGGTTAGCAAGGGTAGTGTAAACTACGAGAGAAACGCCACGGTCTGCAAGGAGCGAACATGGTGCGACAGGACTGGTCTGATGAGGACCTTACTCAAAAGTTGAAGGAACGCAATCCCGAAGCTTTGGAGACGCTCATCTCCCGGTATTCTCGCGAGTTTTTCTATTTTATACGTAATGTACTGGATGGAATCGGTGTTACCCAGGACGCTGAAGAATGTGTCAACGACCTCTTCGTGGTAGCCTGGCAAGAGATTGATACCTTTGACTCTGTACGCGCCACACTCGGAACATGGTTAACGATGCGCGCGAAGTACATCGCCCTGGATCGTCGCCGCCAGTTATCCCGGCGACGGGCTTACAGCATACAATCAGCGGAGGAAAATTACCGCTGGTCATCATCAGATAGTAGTGGAGGACAGAGTGGATATGGATGGAGAGGCAACGAACACGATAATCGCGTTGCGCTTCCTCCACACCCTGATGCCAGCATAGAATCCCTGCTGGAACAAAACGAGAGGCGCGAGGAACTGCGCCTCGCCTTGGCGACGTTGCCTGAGCTTGACCGCTACCTGATCTATCTGAGATATTTCAAGTTTGCCAGTACTGAAGAGCTGGCAGCCAAAACGGGTCTGACCCGTCACGCCGTGGATACACGGCTCTGGCGAGCCCGGAAGAGCTTACGCGAGACGCTCAAGGAGCCGTCACATGAGTATGAGCGAATTCGAGGAACAACATAATACGCAATATACAGGTGATCCCCTGTTTCACTTGCATGCTAAAGATAACCAGCCACTCCCCGCTGATTTTAGCGAGGAAGAGCTTCTCTTTGCGCACGAACTGGAGACCCTCTTCTCCATTGATGAAGAGCGTACCCCTCCTTACTTTGTGCAGACCCTGCTTGAGCCTGAAGACCCGCGCTTCGTGCCTGTAGCGCGCGGGTTTGAGCATAAGACGAATGCTGCTGTCTTCCGACGCCTCAAATTAAAACGCCGTCTCTTCTCTGTTTCCCGACCCTCCTTGAGACAGTTTGCCCAGGGGGTTGGCAAGCGTCGCTCTCTCCTCACGCTTGTTGCTGGACTGCTTATCTTTATGCTTGTTACGGTGGTATTTACCGCGCCATCGTTTGCTTCAGGCGTACAGTTGCTGCTTGGCAATACTCGAACTGGCGTCTACCAGGTTCGTGGAAATCTTCACACTTCTCGTTTATCTCAGGCTGCCCCAGTGCTGGCTGATATCGATTCGCGGCCGGCATCAATTGGCCTGCTAAGCGTGCAGCAGCAGCTACATTTTCCGCTGTACTGGCCTCAAACATCGCCGGCGAACTATACGCTGAACCAGGTGTATATAAATCAAGCTCCGGGTCAGAGATGGGCTGATGGCCCGGTCGTCGAGCTGCAATACACCTACACCGGGCCGGGAGCGCTGATCCAGGGACAAACGGCTCAGCTTGCTATCCGTGAATTCAAGCCGCGCGGTGATGTCTATCAGGTTGTTGAATCGGGGGCGGCTCGAGGCATCGGGACCGATCAGAATGACCACGCGCAGGCTATCTATATCCATGGCCAATGGGGTATCCTCAATAAGTACTCACGCCGCTGGCTTTTTAACCAGCACAGCGAGTTGATGTTCCAGCGCGATGGTGTGGTCTTCTGGATTGCCGGCGATCTGCATGAAGGCATGGATATGGCGGCTTTGCTGAATGTTGCCAACTCGCTGGAAGTGCTGGATGTCAGCCGGGTGATGCACGAAGGGGTCACTATGAACTATGTTGCCCAGGTTGAGCAAGATGTGCCAGGGCCATTTGATAGTGATATCTTGCTGATCTCCCCAGATAACGGCAGTGGCGGCCCGTACCTGTGGCTTGGTGGCCCATCCAACACCTCTCCTGATAAACCTGTTCAGAAAACGGCGCCTCATATTCATACCCATGGACATTAAGAAAGTTGTAAGATGCGCGTACAAGAACACATTAAACTTTCTACGGCGGCCGCGCTTGTCGCGCTGCCCTGGTTAAAAAAGGATACCTGGATCCCCCTGTCGGCCAGTGTGCTCATCGATGTTGACCACTATCTGTGGTACGTGGCGACGCACCGCACGCTTAGCCTGCGTGCGGCGTTGCGCTATTTCACCCAGGCGCATCCCACACAGAGACGGGCGACCAAGCTATTTCACCAGCCGCCTCTATTGATGGCGCTGGCGTTGATCGCAACATATACGCGCTCAAAAACCCTCTGGTTGATCCTGGCGGGCTTTCTGTTTCATGTCAGCCTGGATACATTCCATATGAGCCGCATTGCCTCTCTGAAGCACTCGCTGATTGTGGAAGCGCGTGGATGTTGCCCGGAGTGTGGAGAGCCGTGCGACGAGCTACAACTGCATACCGTGTATTCCGCCAGGAGCATGTTCAACCGCTACCGGCGTGAACATTTTGTGGCGCTGTGTCCGGCGTGCCACGAGCGAGCGCATGAAGGCCAACCATAGCCCATACGCGGGTCGAGGACAGGTCCACCTGGGCTGGCGGGTCTGGGCATAATATGCTATAATCCTGACGAATGTTTGGGCTGCAAGAAAGCGAGGAAAGTAATATGGCTATTCTACATACATGGCTTCCGGCAATTCGAGTCGTACAGATTATTCTCGGTGTTGCTGTAATGATCTTTATCTTACTCCAGGTACGCGGCGCGGGCCTGGGAAGCGTCTTTGGCGGCACCAGCGCGGGCTCGGTCTTTAAGACGCGACGCGGGGTAGAGCGTCTGGTCTTCAATATCACGGTGATCTTCGTGGTGCTCTTCTGCATTATCTCTCTGGGCAGCATGTTGATCCGCTAAGATTGCTGATTTTTCGCTGATTTTTATGGTTTTTGCATACCTGCACAGCCGGTCTCCTTGCTGTTGAGGTGTGGCGGCGGATATTGACATCTGGCCTTTTGCCTCCATACAATACTTATAGAAGTAGAGAGCAGGCGGTGAGAGGTGCTATGGACCAGACATCTTCACAATTACCTACGGTATCCCCGGCAGTGGCGCCCGTCACGAGCAGCGAATACGCGGCGGACCGTGCAGGACAACACTTTGGCAACTATCGCCTGCTGCGCCTGTTGGCGATAGGCGGTTTTGCTGATGTGTACCTTGGCGAGCATATCCACCTGTGCACCAATGCTGCTATCAAGCTTCTGCGTACCCGGCTGGCGGCGGAAGATGTGAAGCTGTTCAGCGAGGAGGCGCGCATCGTCGCCAGCCTGCGTCACCCCCACATCGTCAGCATTCTGGATTTCGCGGTGAGCCAGGGCGTGCCTTTTCTCGTTATGGACTATGCTCCCAACGGCACTCTGCGGCAGCGTCACGCGCGAGGTAGTCAGCTCGCGCCCAACACCATCCTCTCCTACATCAAGCAGGTTGGCGATGCCTTGCAATACGCCCACAATGAACGCTTAATCCATTGCGATTTGAAGCCGGAGAATATCCTCGTCGGACGTAAAGGTGAGATCCTGCTGAGCGATTTCGGCATCGCGGTTGTCGCGCAGAGTTCGCGCTTCCAGTTGACGCAAGAGATCATCGGTACGATCAGCTACATGCCTCCCGAACAGCTCCATGGCAGACCGGTCCTGGCCAGCGATCAGTACGCGCTGGGAATTATGGCGTACGAGTGGCTCTGCGGCGTCTGCCCTTTCCGAGGTTCTGTCACCGAAATCATGGCTCAGCACATTAATGCGACCCCACCCTCGCTCCGCGAGCGCCTTCCCGACCTCTCGCCCGTGCTTGAGCAGGTGGTGCTGACCGCGCTGGCGAAAGAGCCGACGCAGCGCTACGCGTCCGTGTTGGATTTTGTGGCGGCCTTCGAGGCAGCCCTCTTGCCGCAGCCGCGGCTGATCCTGCCTGCCACCCCTGTTCGGGTTGAGAAAATCCTGCTCTCCCAGGCTACTCTGCCAGAGGTGGAGGCGCCCCCCGATACGCCGTGGGGCGAGGCGACGCAATATACGCCGCTCCTCGTGCCAGCCTGGCAAGGGTCAGGGCGTCGCATCTCCCGTCGCTCAATTGTACTGGGCATATCAGGCCTGGCGGCTACTGGTCTGCTCGGGGGTGGAGTAGCCTGGTGGACGCATGCTCACCCCTTTATGCACGTTACGCCCCCTGCGAAAGCCAGGCTGGCGCCCACACCGCAGCCCATTGGCACCACCTCGGTTATCTATCGCGGACACTTTCGAGCCGTAAGCGCGGTCGCGTGGGTGCCGGCGCGAGGGACGTACATCGTGTCGGGCAGCAAGGATCTCTCGGCGCATGTCTGGTATACCAGCAACGCCATTACACTCACTAGCTACGGGGGACACGGCGATGCCGTCAATGCCGTCGCCTGCCTGGGCGACGGCACGCGTATCGCCTCGGGTAGCGCCGACAAGACAGTGCAGGTCTGGGATACCAACGGTGGCGGCAACGCCTACACATATTCGGGCCATGGAGACGTAGTAAACAGCGTGGCCTGGTCGCCTGATGGCACGCGTATCGCCTCCGGCAGCGCCGATCACACCGTCCAGGTCTGGAACCATGCTGACGGCAGCAACGCCTACACATATTCGGGCCATGGAGATGCAGTGAACAGCGTGGCCTGGTCGCCCGATAGCCAGCGCATCGCCTCGGGCAGCACCGACCACAGCGTCCAGGTCTGGAGCGCCACCGATGGCAGCAACGCCGTCATATACTCAGGGCACAGTGATATAGTGAATGCCATCGCCTGGTCACCCGATGGTAAATATATCGCCTCGGGCGGTGCCGACAAGACGGTGCAGGTCTGGGATGCCGTGAGCCAGAAGCTTGCCTATACCTACCAGGGGCACAGTGATATGGTGAATGCTATCGCCTGGTCGCCCGATAGCCAGCGCATCGCCTCGGGCAGTACCGACCACAGCGTCCAGGTCTGGCATGCCTTCGACGGCAGCCAGCACTATACCTTTCCTGGCCACAGCGACGCAGTAAACACGGTGGCCTGGTCGTTCGACGGCACAGCCATCGCCTCCGGCAGCAATGATACGACGGTGCAGGTGTGGAAGGCGGTATGATATGGAGGGTGGCCCGTAGGCCAGGTAGGCCATGCCCTGTGGGAAAGTACATCAGGCCATGCGTACATCCTATGAACATCCTCTCTTGCTTTAGAATGCGAATCATGGTATACTAAACGTGTATATTATGTAGAGGTTTTCTTGCCTGATCAGGTGATCAGAGAACATAGGCGAACAACCATGAAAGCCATAGAGAGCGATATATCGACACTACAGCATATGTGCCCACGATATGAACAGGCGATCCACTTATTGGGGAAGCGGTGGACAGGGCTTTTGCTGGATGCTTTGCTAGGGGGGCCACGACGTTTCTGTGAATTGACCGCAGCCGTCGAGGGACTCTCTGACCGCGTGTTGAGCGACCGCTTGCGGGAGTTAGAGGTGGAAGGTATCGTCGAGCGCCAGGTCTATCCCCACATTCCTGTGCGCGTTGAGTACCAACTCACAGAGAAAGGGCGAGCGCTCAAGCCGGTTGTTGATGCCATCCATCACTGGGCTGAGCAATGGATCGCTCTGCCAGATCAGGTAGACTCTTCTAATCGAGATGAAGCCGTCTCTTAATGTGTAGCGCTTCATCCCTCTTTCCCCTGGAGATGCTCCTCGCTCCATGAGGTTTACAATATGCTATACTTGCAGCATGGAAACATTATGGGCGCCATGGCGCATGGCGTATATTGCGCCGAAGACAGAGCCAGCGCCGGGATGCATCTTTTGCACCAAGCCGGCCGCTGACCGTGACGTAGAGAACCACATCCTGCACCGTGGTGAGCGCTGCTATATGATGCTGAACCTCTACCCCTATAGCAACGGACACCTGATGGTCGTGCCATACCAGCACCTGAACAGCATTGAGAAGCTGGAGGCAGCCACGCTGGTCGATATGCTGGCCCAGGTGCAACTGGCCCAGCGTGTCATTCGCGCCACTATGCATCCCGATGGTTTCAATATGGGTATCAACGAGGGCAAAGCGGCGGGCGCCGGCTACGAGGAGCATGTCCACCTGCATGTTGTCCCACGCTGGAACGGCGACACCAACTTCATGCCCGTCCTCGCCGATGTCAAGGTCATGCCCGAACATATCGACACAGTATACCAACAACTGAAGCAGGCTCTCGCAGCGATTCTCTGACCCCGCCAGCTTGCCTCGTCCGTGGCCCGACCCGTAGCGCGTGGCTTGCCTCGCCGTCCTGGAACGAGCAGGACGG
>JALYTT010000205.1 GCA_030854145.1 Chloroflexota bacterium
CGGCCGCCAATGAACTGCGCCAGCAGTTGCTCGCAGCCCAGGCGCCGGAGGCCAGGTTTTGTGTCTTCGAGCGTTTCCTGCTAGCGCAAGCGTCCCGGCCCCTGGTTCGTCATCCCGCTGTCGCCTTTGCGCTCAATGAGTTCCAGCATGTGCCGCACACGCAAACGATTGCGGCCGTGTCACAGCGTATCGGCCTCAGCCAGAGGCGCTTTATCCAGGTGTTCAACGAAGAAGTTGGACTGACACCAAAGCTGTTTTGCCGCGTCCGCCGCTTTCAGGAAGTGCTACGCTTGATTGGAGACGGGCAGCAGGTCGATTGGGCAGAGATCTCCTGGGTCTGCGGCTATTTCGACCAGGCGCATTTCATCCACGACTTCCAGGCTTTCTCTGGTCTCAACCCCTCGGCCTATCCCCACGATCTGGGTGAGCGTCTCAACCACGTTCCCCTCAGCGAGTAAGGTCAATTTTTTACAAGACGCATCGCTTCCTTTCGAGTATCATGATGTCATGAAATAGCTATGGGCTTTGCCCAGCAAAGGAGCAAATTCATGACAGGCAGAGCAGAATCCGTCCCAGAGCGTGTCTACATCGTGACGCCGTACTTGTGCGTCAAGGGCGCGGAAGCTGCCATCGAATTCTATAAGCAGGTGTTTGGAGCAACGGAAACAGTGCGCCTGATGGAACCTGGCGGACGAGTCTCGCACGCAGAGATCAGGGTCCACGATGCACCTATCTTTCTCGCTGATGAGTTCCCGGAAATTGGCGTACTTAGCCCACAGGCGCTTGGTGGCTCACCGGTGAGCATTCATCTAATGGTTGATGATGTGGATACTGTGGCTAGCCGCGCTGTCGCTGCTGGTGCGATCATGCTGCGCCCGGTAGCGGATCAGCCCCACGGCCACCGGAACGGTAAACTGGTAGACCCCTTTGGACACGTCTGGTTCATCGCGACACCTCTGAAGAATGTAGCGGTTGAAGAAATGTAGCGACGCTGCACAGCTTCGCTGTAGCAAGCGATATGAGTTCCTATACAAAGGAGGAAACAAGCATGGCAATTCGTGAAGGCTTTCATACCATCACACCCTACTTGGTTGTACAGGAGGCGGCTCAACTGATCGAATTTGTGAAACAGGTATTCGATGCAACGGAACTTTCTCGCGGTACAGGGTCGGCCGGCGGGATGCACGCCGAGGTCAGGATCGGCGACTCGATGCTGATGATTGGTGGGGGTGGGAGCAGTGAGCCGATGCCCGCGATGCTCTACCTGTACATGGACGATGTTGACGCCGTATATAAGCGCGCCCTCCAGGCGGGCGCCACCTCGGTCTCGGAGCCAGCAGACCAGCCCTACGGAGAGCGCGTCGCGGCCGTGAAGGATCCGTTCGGCAATGTCTGGTACTTCGGCACACCCAAATAGCATATAAGTGGGTCTATAGCTCTCGCACTCTCACATGTCACTCGTCCTTCGTAGTGCTCTGTCAAACTTCAATCAACACGTGAGCCGCCCCCGTCCACGTAGGGATTCGGCCTGCCACACGGATGCGGCAAGCCGAATCCCTACGTGGGATGGGGCATCGCCCTGATACCCGTGCAATGAAGCGTGACAAAGTAGTAGCTGCGTGAGTTTATCGCGCGGGGGCGAGCCAGAGATCAAGCCCGCCCCCGCGCGATAAACTCGCGCAGCTACGAAGGACGAGCAGAACTGTTTTCCTCTCAACTATTCCCCCATCCCTTGCGACACCTTTGCGACAATTACACGATACGGGCGTGACATCTTCCTGTTACAGTAGAGGCAGTGAGGTACACGCGTGCATACGCCACGGTGAAACGCAAATGTGTGCCTATGGAGTTCGCCACCCAGTATCGCGTTGTAGGCAGGCTCTCCCCGCGCGCCGGAGCAATCCCGGTGCAACCCACCCTGGAGGATGGCTACGTCTGGTTCATGTCCCGTAGCGCGGGGCTTGCCTCGCTCGTGGCCCCCTGACACATTGTTTCTTAATGAAACCACAGAAAGAGATAAAAATCATGACAAATTATGAACACTATGAGCCTCAGCAGGCCGAACAACAGCGCTATTACCCACAAAGCGAGCAGCAGCAGGTTCCCTACCAGCCAGGTTACCGACCGGAGCAGCCAGTAGTACGCGTCGAGGTCAATTCCTATAGCCCTCAATACACCCCGGCACCGGCGGCACTTATCAGCGCTGGAGCATTGGCTGCCGCGCTCAGCTACGCAGGTGGCTGGCTCACGGGCCTGCTCTTCTTGCTCTTTGGCGGCCAGAATCGCTTTGTGCGTTTTCATGCCCTACAATCGGTGCTGTTCTTCGGCGCGATAAACGTGTTCGATTTCGGGTTTATCAGCTTTATAGGCCGCTGGCATCACTTCCTGTTCCCCGAACTGTCCGGGTACCTTGTACTTCCTTTCATTGCCATCAATATTATATGCTGCGTTGGTTGGCTTGTAGCCATCATTCAGGCCGCCAGGGGAGTGTATTTCAAGCTCCCTCTCGCCGGCAATATCGCTGAGCGCTTCATCGGCCAGAATGTGGTCTTGAAATAGCATCGGTTTGCACCATTTCCATGACTCGGCAAACGAAATTCCCTTGGCGAAGGCGTCACTAGCCTGGGTTATGATACACTAGGTATGACCATGTCCAATCACAATTGTCTCTGGATACTCCTTGTAGGACCCGTTTCATGACAACAATTTTACTGGTGGAAGATGTATACGACCTGGCGCAGGTCGTTATCCGCGAGCTTGAGGCGAACGGCTATCACGTCCTGCACGCCAGCGATGGCATCGCGGCGCTCCAGTTGCACGAGGAACAGGCGCCTGCGCTGGTGATCCTGGATTGGATGCTTCCGAAGCTCAATGGGTTGGAGGTGCTGCGTCGCGTGCGGCAGACGGCACCCACACCGGTGTTGATGCTGACGGCGCGTGGCGAGGAGACTGATCGCGTCGTCGGTCTCGAACTGGGGGCCGACGACTATCTCATCAAGCCGTTCAGCATGCGCGAGTTGATTGCACGAGTACGCGCCCTGTTGCGCCGCGCGGAACAGGTGCAGCAGATTCTCAAAGCCGATCACAACCGCAGCTCCGAGGGATCGCTCTGTTATGGTCCCCTGCGCATCGACCCCCAGGCGCACCTGGCTCTGCTCGATACTGCTGCGCTTGACCTGAGCCCCACCGAGTTCGCCCTGCTGCACCTGTTGCTGCGTAGCCCTGGCCGAGCCTTCAGCCGGGCCTATCTGCTTGATACGGTTTGGGGCGAGACCTACGTCGGTGGCGATCGTTCGGTGGACAATACGGTCCTGCGCCTGCGCAAAAAGTTGGGATCACTGGGTGAGGCCATCGAGACGGTCTGGGGCATCGGCTATCGCCTGCGCTCCGAAAGGAGATAAGCATGCAGCGGCGCCCTCTCTTTCTCACGGCACGTCCATGGCGCGCGGCGCTTGAGGCGCTCCTGGTAGGCGCGCTGGTATGGATTGGGCTGTTGTTGCTCCATCGCCAGTCGGGCCCGTTCAACCTGTTCCTGGGCTTGATCCTGCTCTCTGGTCCTATCTGTATACTTGTGTTCACTCTGCGACTGCAATTATTTAAGGGAAGCTGGTGGCGGCAGGTCCTCATCGAACTTGTTCTTGCCGGTCTGTTGAGCTATATCCTGAGCGGCATGGTGCAGGTGGCCATGATTTTCATCCTGCGCGATATAAAGTTGCCGCCTCATGAAGGAAACATCAATAACTCTACCTTGATTCTGGCGGTCACGCTGCTGCTGGATATGGGAATATTCGTCGCCTTGCGCCTGGGCATACGGGTATGGCTGTTCTGGGACCGACTGCGACGGCAGCAACTG
The DNA here is from genome assembly GCA_030854145.1 of Chloroflexota bacterium. Next base: position 3,854 of record JALYTT010000205.1, read on the forward strand.
ATCTGGGCGCTGACACATGCGCATGTGTTGCTCGTGGCGATAGGTGGGGGCCTGGTGATCGCTCTCGTCGAACTGATAGCCTTCGTGAGTTCGAGGAGCATCTATGTCATCTTGCCAACAACTGTGGGCATGCTTGTCCTGGGGAGCATCGCGCTGCTGGTGGTTGTGCCGCCGTCCGCGCTGTTCTCATACCTGGTCATGCGTCGCACAACCGACCGGGTGAAGATGCTGGCCTCCGCTACCAGCGCCCTGCGCGTCGGCAACTATGCGATCCGTGTGCCAGTGGTAGGCGAAGATGAGGTCGCACAGCTACAATCCAACTTCAACGCCATGGCCGCCGACCTTGAGCGAGCGATGCGCGACCTCAAGGCGGAGCGCGATACCGTGGCCGGCCTGCTGCAATCACGGCGTGAGCTGGTCGCCAATGTCTCGCACGAATTGCGCACGCCGGTGGCCACGATTCGCGGCTATCTTGAGACGACGCTCACGCATTGGGATGATGCCGCGACCCCGCCGCTGCGCCAGGATGTGCAGGTGATGGAGAATGAAGTAATCAGGCTTCAGGCGCTCGTTGATGACCTCTTCGCTCTGGCGCGTTCGGAGGTCGGCAGGCTGACGCTGCGTTGTATGCCGACCGATGTGGGCGAACTGGCCCGGCGCGTTGTGGCGGTGCGCGCCCCCCTGGCCTGGCGCGCCAGCAAAATCGAAGTGATTGCCGACACCCCACCAATAGGGCCATGCGCACTGGTAGATCCGGAGCGCCTGGAGCAGGTCTTGCAGAATCTACTCCACAATGGTGTGCGCCATACCTCGCCGGGTGGCATCGTCGCCGTCGCAGTAACCGGCGAGCCTGGTGCCGTCGTCCTGCATGTCAGGGATACCGGTGAGGGTATCGCGCCAGAGGATCTATCCCACATCTGGGAACGCTTCTACCAGGCGAACAACGCCCGTGCTCACATAGGCGGTGGTAGCGGCCTCGGCCTCTCCCTGGTCAAGGAGTGGATCGAGGCCATGCAGGGAACCGTAGCGGTCGAAAGTGTGCCAGGCGAGGGCAGTTGCTTTACGCTGCGCTTGCCCGCAAATCCTGAGTGACTTTCTACTCGTTGTTGGCGATCACGCGAGCGCGCAGGTGTGCTTGCTCAATGACCAGGGTGAACGGGTCCAGAAATAGGATAATCCGGGGTTTATTAAGGTGCATTCAAGATAATGAGCGCTATGCTCAAAAAATGCTCAAGATAGAGGCAGCAGGGGACGTTACGCGGAACTGTTTGCGTTTCAAGAGGACCGGGGGATGGTCCGGCTGGAGGAAGAGAGCGAAGCAACGCGTCTGGCATGAGAGAGCAGGCAGATTGCCTGGTTATGTATCTGTTAGAATATCGTATCCAGCAGGGTCGCCACGCCGCCAAGGGACATCGCGAAACCGTTGCTTTCGGCTAGCGTGATGCGGGTGCTGGCAAATGGGATCGGCAGGCTATGTTCTTCCAGGGTAGAGCGCAGGGGCTGGAGGATCAGATCGCCGGCCTGCATGGTGCTGCCATCGAGGATGATCAGCGAGGGATTCAGGCTATTCACCAGGCCAGCCAGCACAAAACCCAGGTATTTGCCTGCTCGTGCCAGGGCGCCAGTACATGTTACGTCGCCGTTTCTGGCAGCTTCTATCACCTGTGGGAGCGTCGTTACTGTTGGAGAGAAGCGTTGCGCCTCCATAAGAATGGCATTTTTGCTCGCCACTGTTTCCAGGCAGCCGAAACGTCCGCAATAACAGAGCGTGCCATGCAAATCAATGGGGATATGGCCTATCTCGCCGGCCGTGCCCAGGCTGCCGCGATAGAGCTGATGATTCAAGATAAAACCGCCGGAGATGCCAGACCCCACCTTCACATAGAGCATATCGCCTGTATTGCGACCGGCGCCGTAGCGACTCTCGCCCAATGCGCCCATGTTGCCATCATTATCCAGGTAGACGGGCACGCCGAGGTCGTCCTGCAGGACCTGTTGAATATCGACCCCTGCCCAACTGGCGAACTGCGCCGGGACAGCGATGCCTTTATGGAGGAGATCAAATGGGCTGATCATGCCTAAGCCCACACCCACGATCATGTCCCAGGCAATCTGTTGCTGCGCCACGAAGACTTTGAGCAATTTTCCCAGTAACGGTAGCCCCTCTTTGGGACTCTTGCTCAGCGAAAATGGAATATCCAGGCGCTGGACCGGGCGACCTGTAAGATCGGCCAGCAGCACCATCAGATGCTGTCGCCCAAGGGTGGCTCCCAGGACATAGGCGGCGGTCGCATTGAAGGAGAGCAGTATCGTGCGGCGATCATCGCCGGTCTGGTTTTCTTCCTGCCGAATGATGCCTTCCAGCACCAATTCGTCAACAATGTTGCCAATAGCCGTGCGCGAGAGACCGGTATAGCGGGTCAGGTCAGCACGTGGCAGGGTCTTTCGTTCACGGATATAGTTGAGAATTAATAGACGATTAGACTCACGAATACCATGCTGGTCCGTCCCTTTTCTGCCCTCGTCCTTCAGCAGTTTGCCATGTGTGCGCTGTCCCTCTATGAGCCGCCATTGCCATGATTGCATATATCTTGCCTCAAAACCGCGTAGGTGCGGTCCGCCTGACCCGTGGTGGTGGTGGTCCACACGGGTGCGCGGGCCTGTCAACGGCGCCCCTACGCGAATAGAAAATCTTTCTTGCCTACATCTTATCACGCGTTTTAGCGCGCTGTAAATCGGACCACGTAAGGGTACCGTTGACAAGCCCGTAAACTCCGTTGACAAAATCATCTTCTGTATACTACTATGGACCATATCTAATATCCTGAACAATCGCTCCCAACAACATTTTGCTATGGGGCAAAATAGGAGTTACGCCGATGTGGGATGGAGTTGATCTTCCCAATTCCTGGCAGGCAAGACAGAGTCGTCGCGCTCTCCTTGGACGCGCTATGGCTATCGGGCTGTCTCTGGCGAGCGCCGGCACCTTACTACAGGGGTGTAGCACCAGTGCCGCTATAGAGAGCAGCCTCAACTTTGCTAACTGGGCATCCGCCGAGACGGCCACGCGCAACAATATCAACAAAGCGGTGCAGGCCTTTGAACATCAAAATGATGTGCAGGTCAACAACATTGGCATGTCATTTGATGAAGCCCTGGCGCAGCTTACCGAGCTGATTCGGGCGAACATCACGCTGGATGTGATGGAATTGAGCGGGAACTGGCCCTTTGTGCTGGCGGATATGGGCGCACTGGCGGACCTTGGCCCGTTTGTGGCTCAGGATTGGTATCGACGAGATGCCTTCCCTAACAGTTTCGCGGCCGGTACGTATAAAGGTGTGTTGTACGCTGTGCCTTTCAGTATCACGCCCCATGGCTTCTGGTATAACAAGTTGCTGTTGACCAGTGCCGGCCTGGATGCGGCCCGGCCTCCTGCAACCATCAGCGAACTCAACGAGGCCATGACCGTCCTGCGCGCGAGGCTCCCTGCCAGCAGCTACCCTATTGCCCTTGATACCTCGGCGACCGAGTACGCGTTGGTGGGCTTCTGGCCGTGGATCTGGACCTTTGGCGGCAACCCTATGGTTGAAGATGGCCACGGCACCGTCACCATCAACTGGGCCGACGATGGCACGGTGGCGGCGTTCCAATGGTTGCAGGATGCCGTACGTCGGAGGTGGACGCCACCCAACCTGGCGATCAAGGCAGAGCGCGAATTGATGGCGGAAGGGAGGGTCGTTTTCAAGCTTGATGGCCCCTATCTGACCGGTATTCTAGGCTCGATTAACCCCGCGTTTAGCACCGTCCAACTAGTCAATAAGACCTTCGCTGTCACCACCACCCCGCTCGGCCCCGGCGTGACTCAGCCGGTGACGTGCGCGGACATCCATAACCTGAGCATCGCGTCGTCTTCCACTCACAAAGAACTCGCCTGGAAGCTGATCGATTTCCTTACCACCTCGCCGGCCGTGATTACCACGTTTCTGATCCTCGAAGGCGGCGTGCTTCCCCGCAGGAGTTACAATATTGTTCCCCGCTTGTACAGCCGGTTCTATGCCGACCCTATCAGCCGGGCGTTTATTCACAGTATCATTCCAACCATGCGTCCTCCCGCGTTCGGTCCCCGCTACACTACAGCAGCACTGGCCATAGTCATGGCCTTACGCGAAATCGCCAACGGAGCGGGTGTCAGGTCCAGACTCCAGAAACTGACAGAAGAGGTGAAGGCTATCTATGCGTAAGCTGTCTTTCTTTGTGGCACCCTGGCAAAATATCTCTGGCGCACAGTTATAAAAGGAGCACGAGCCATGTGGCGATTTCTTACCAACATGTCGATAGCGCAGCGGCTTATGGTAGCGGCGATCATCACCGCTCTTGTTCCTGGCATCGTGATCTCGATCCTGGGGAGTTCGTATGTGACGACCCTCAGTACCGTCAACGATACCGTGCAGGCCGAGGACAACGCGGTGAAACTGGCTACCGATATGCAGGCTGATCTGCTGCGCATGAATGCGCTGCTGGGAACATTGAACCTGGCGCCCATTTCGGCGGCCGACAATGTGCTGAATAGCCGCGAGATCAGCCAGTTGACTGATGATTTTAGTGTGACGCTGGCAGCCTACCAGCAGGACTATCAGATCGCCACATCAGCCAGGATGGAGAGCATCCGCGAAGCGCTAAAAAGTGATAGCCAGGGCAATCAAGAGCCGACAAGCCAGCACGCTATGATTTATGTGGTCAATTTGCAATGGAAGCTGTACAACCAGGCTCAACAGCAAGTATTAGCCACGATCCAGCAGAACACCGGCGTGAATACGCTGCTGGGAACTATCGCGCAGGCCAACCTGGAGTATCTGCCCCTGAAAGGCAACCTGGATAACCTGGTGCAGCAGACCGAAAGTATTAGCCAGATTGTGGTGCAGCTTAATACCTTCAAAATCTATCCCATCCTCTTCTGGACCATCCTGGCGTTCCTCTTCAGCACCCTGGTAGTCTTTGCCACCAGTTATCTCATTAACCTCAGCATCACCCGCCCGCTCCGCCAGTTGATCCACCTGACCGAACGCATAGCCCATGGCGATACCGATGCGCGCGCGCTGGTGATCGGTCACGACGAAACCTACATGGTGGCTGCCTCCATGAACACTATGTTGGATAGCGTCGTCAGCCTGATGAAAAATATTCAGCAGCAGCACGATGGCTTAGAGGCACACGTGCAAAAGCTCATCGACGAGGTGAAGGGACTGGGTTCGGGCGACCTGCGCTCGCGGGCTGAGGTGACTTCAGATGCCCTGGGCTTCCTGGCGCACTCCTTTAACTATATCATCGATGAATTAAGTAGCCGGATGGTACGCATCAAAACCATCACTGACGAAATAGAGACGGTGACCGGCACCACCCGGCAACAGATGACGCAATCGCTCCACATCAGCATGCATCAAATACAGACGATGGCAGAGGCCATCGGGGCCGTAGAACGGCTGATTGTGTTAACCATGACCGTCGCAGACCAATCTCTAGCCCTGACAGCCAGCGCGCGCGAGACACAGCAGGTGACTCAAGAACAGCAAACGGTGATTGAAAACATCACAGCCAGCCTCAACCAGCAACTTCACCTTTCCCGCTCCGTGTTGTGCATCCTCCAAAGCGCAGCCGAGGCAAACAAGAGAAATAGTGACAGCACCCATAAAGCGACGCACAGCATAGGGAAACTCTCGCACCTGGTGGCGCTCCTGCACGCCTCATTAGGCACATTTAAGCTGCGTGAAGAAGTGTAGGGGTATCCCTGCGCTGTTCCCCCCGGAGACCGTTCGTCACTGGGATAGTGTAAAATATGGGGTCACGCTCAATTTGTCAACATTGTTGACAAATTGATATTTTGATGCTATTATTGCTTCAGTACTTATCCGTAAGTGTTTAACATTGTTGACAATTAGCGACTTACGCAGTAAGGCGTTCCTACCCACGCACCTTCCCATGTCGGTATGTCCTGATATATGGACAGCGATGTCACTAAATTTTGAGGAGGAATGTACGTATGGCCAACGACGAACACCGCCCCTTTCTTCAGAGAATGACCGAGCACACCATGGCGCGTCGCGATTTCATGGCGCGCGCGCTCATGCTTGGTCTATCCGCCACCGGGATGGAGGCATTTCTGGCAGCGTGTGGAGGCTCCAACGCCCCTACGCCAGGCAGTGGTAGCAGCAGCACCATCAAGTACGCCAACTGGGCTTCGGCCGAGTCTGCCACCAAATCGCAGATCGACGCGGCGATTCAGACCTTTCAGAGCCAGAACAACGCCAAGGTCGACAATATCGCCATCCCTTTTGACCAGATGTTGCCGCAACTTACCACCATGACTAATGGTGGCAACCCGCCTGACGTGATGGAACTCAGCGGCAACTGGCCCTATGCCCTCGGCGGCAGTGGCGCTCTGCAGGCGCTCAATTCCTACATTGGGAATTGGCGCACCGATGGCTTCACCAATAGCTTTGAGGTGGGCACGTACAAAGGCAATGTATACGCGGTGCCCTTTAGCATCTCCCCCCACGGCTTCTGGTATAGCAAGGACCTGATGAGCAGCGCCGGCCTGGACCCCACCAAGCCGCCCACCACCATCGACGCATTGAACCAGCAGATGACCACCCTGCGTGCCAAAATGCCCGCCGACGCGTATCCCATCGGCATCGATATTTCCAAGACCGAGTACGCCCTGGTGGGTTTCTGGCCGTGGATCTGGACCTTTGGCGGCAATCCTATGGTTGACGATGGCAAGGGCAATGTGACTATTAACTGGGCCGATGCCGGCACGGTCGCCGCCTTTCAGTGGCTGCAAGATGCCGTGAAGAAACACTGGACTCCACCGGACCAGGCCATCAAAGCCGAGCGCGAACTCATGGCCAACGGCAAACTGGCCTTTAAGCTGGATGGTCCCTACCTGACCGGCATCCTGGGCAATACCAATCCCGCCCTGGCGAAGGTCTCCGCCGTCAACCAGCACTTTGGCGTCACAACGACCCCCGTTGGACCCGGACAGAGCAGCCCTGTGACATGCGCCGATATTCATAACCTCGGCATGTCTGCTCAGGCCAGCAACAAAGACCTGGCCTGGAAGTTCATCCAGTATCTGACCAGCAACAAGCAGGTGCTCACCAACTATCTGGTGAGTGAAGGTATCTTCCCGCATAAGAGCGATGTGGTTCCGGGCGGTCCGTATGCCAGTCTCTTCGCGGACGATATTAGCAAGCAGTTTATCAACAGCGTCATTCCGACCATGCGGCCTCCCGCTTACGGGCCGCGCTACAGCCAGGCTGCCACCTTCGTGGTAACAGCCTTACAGGAGATCGCCGGCGGCGCTACGGTGCAACCGCGCCTCCAGCAACTCACCAACGAAGTCAAGACTGTGTACACGTCATAATTCGTCGGATATAATACGTCCCGTAGCGCGGGGC
>JALYTT010000206.1 GCA_030854145.1 Chloroflexota bacterium
GCCTCGCCAGTCCGCCCGCAGGGCGCATGAGCTTGGCTGGCGAGGCACGCCACGCCCTACGGATGATTCACTCCGCTCTACAGATGGGTCGCCTTACGCTACGCGCCTGTGGCGTCCTGAGAGCAGAGCCATGGATTTTCTTTGTGTTATACTGAAGTGATGCCAGGTATTTCGCGTTTGTGTTCTTGCATTGAAGAGGAGCAGCCATGGATTTCGCTTATTCCGAGAAGGTTAACGGCCTGCGCGGGCGCGTTAGCGATTTTATGGAGCGTTACATTTATCCGAACCAGAAGACGCATAGGGAGCAGATCGCCGCTTCGGGAGATCCGCATCACTTCGCGGAGATCGTCGATGAGCTGAAGGTGAAGGCCAGGGCCGAGGGCCTGTGGAACCTCTTTCTACCCGATACGGAGCATGGCGCCGGTCTGAGCAACCAGGAGTACGCGCCGCTGGCCGAGATCATGGGGCGCGTCGGCTGGTCGTCGGAGGTATTTAACTGCGCCGCGCCGGATACGGGCAATATGGAGATCCTGGCCCAGTTCGGTACCCCCGAGCAGAAGCAACAGTGGCTGGCACCGCTGCTGGATGGCGCTATACGTTCAGCCTTCGCTATGACCGAGCCGGATGTCGCCAGCTCAGATGCCACCAATATCCAGCTCACTATCGAGCGCCAGGGCGACGAGTATGTGCTCAATGGGCGCAAGTGGTGGATCTCCGGCGCGGCTCGCGAGCGCTGCCGCATCTTCATCGTGATGGGCAAGACCGCCCCCAACAGCGCGGACAGGTACCGGCAGCAGAGTATGATCCTGGTGCCGCGTGATACGCCAGGTATGACCATCGTGCGCAGCCTGCCGGTCATGGGCTACATGGACAACGAGGGCCACTGCGAGCTAAACTTCGAGAATGTGCGCGTACCCGTGAGCAACCTGCTCGGCGAAGAGGGCAGCGGCTTTGCCATCGCGCAGGCGCGCCTGGGACCAGGGCGCATCCATCACTGCATGCGCGCCATAGGCGCGGCCCAATACGCCCTGGAACTGATGTGCCAGCGCGCCAGCTCGCGCGTAGCCTTTGGCAAGCCGCTGGCGGAGCAGGGGGTGATTCAGGATTGGATCGCTCAATCGTACCTGGAGATCGAGCAGGCGCGACTGCTGACTCTGAAGGCGGCCTGGATGATGGACACCCTAGACAAGAAAGCCGCCCAGAACGAGATCGCCATGATCAAGATCGCCGCCCCTCAGATGCTGACCAACGTCGTCAGTCGCGCCATGCAGGTCTTCGGCGGCGCTGGCCTGAGCGACGACTTCCCCCTGGCCTCCATGTGGGCCCACGGCCGCACCCTGCACATCGTCGATGGTCCCGACGAAGTGCATAAGCGCTCTCTCGCCCGTGCGGTGATTCGCCAGACGCAAAAGAAGTAGGTACATATAATATGGGCATATGTTTTATAATGTCGTACGATATTATAAAACATATGCCCATATTATATTTTACACCCCTAAATCGTACAATTGCTCGAATTGGAGATCGAGGTCGTTGGTGGCCTGCCACATGGAGGCGAGGGCGCGGCGGACGTTGCGGGCGGCGCAGGGGGGCAGGTCGTCGTGGGCGGCCAGGTCTTTGAGGGCCTGGTAGACGTTCAGCAGCTCGCGCTCCTGCTCTGTGAGCGGCTGGCCCAGGAGGTCGGTATCGGTGGTTGTCATCGTTGGCTCTCCTTTATGCTGTGACTAATATTCCGCCACCGGGCGGGCATCCACCAGGCGTTTGGCCTTGAGTTCGAAGTGCGGCAGGGTGCCGTGATCCATGCGTATCACGTTGAAGCGCAGGCCTTCATGCGCGTTTGAGAGGTCCTTGACCAGCGCGCGGTGAAGATCGTGCCACTCCTGCTCGCGGCCGGGTTTCAGTTCTAGCTTGACATCGATCTCGTCCTGGATGTTGTCCTTGCGCCAGAGGTAGATCTGGAATTCGTCGATGGCCGAATACTCGCGTACGATCGACTCTACGGCGCGTGGGTAGACGTTAGTGCCCCGGATGAGCTTCATATCGTCCCAGCGCCCGCGAATGCCGCCGCTGTAGAGGTCCCAGGTGCGCCCGCAATCGCAGGTGCTGGCGGGCACCTTCATGACCATATCCCTGGTGCGATAGCGGATCACAGGGATGAAGCCGCGCCCAAAGGAGGTCACAACGCGCTCGCCGAGTTCGCCGTAGCCCACCGGCTCATCGCTGTTGGGGTTGAGTACCTCCTCGATGAAATGATCCTCAATGATATGTGTCCCACCCGGCTGGTGGGAGCACTCGAAGATCATGATCGTGCCCAGCTCGGTCATGCCGGCGGTATCGCCGCACTTTGCGCCCCAGGCCTCCTCCAGTTGGCGCTTCACGGCGGGAATGGAGCCGGCCGGTTCGCCAGAGAGGATCACCTTGTTCACCTTGCTGTCCTTTGCCAGGTCGATGCCCATCTCGTGGGCCTTCTGCCACAGGTGCAGCGCGTAGGTCGGCGTAGAGCAGACGACGGTCGAACCCATCTCGACGATCTGTTTGATACGCGCCTCGGTGGTCTGCGCGCCGCCGGGGATCACCAGCGCGCCGAGCTTCTCGCAGCAGTAGTGCGCGCCCCAGAAGCCGATGAACGAGCCATAGCCGAAGGCGAAATACACGCTATCTTCGGGGCGCACGCCGAAGCCCCACAGTCCGTAGCACCACATCTCGGCGATCCAGTCCCAGTCCTTCATACTATCGAGCACGCGGATGGGCGTGCGCCCGCTGGTGCCCGACGTCAGGTGGTAGCGGATGGCGTTGTGCTGGTCGGTCGCTACGATATTACCGAACATCGGCGTCTCCACCAGCGAGTCCATCCACTCCTCCCTGGTCATAAAGGGGATGCGGCGCATATCGTTCAGCGACTTGAGCTGCTCAGGCTTGAAACCGGCCTCGTCGAACTTGCGGCGGTGGAAGGGGCTATTGGTGTAGGCCCACTCGCATAAGCGGCGGAGCTTGAGGAACTGGAGCGTCTGCAAGTCCTCGCGGGGGAGGGTCTCGTTTTTCGGATTCCAGTATTCGGAGTACGCCATTGTAGATTCCTGCCTTTCTGTATACCTTATTTATCGCGCCCAACCAGTTCGCGTGCGATGATCACGCGCTGGATGTGGCTGGTACCCTCGTAGATTTGCAGGCCCTTGATGTCGCGGTAGTAGCGCTCGACGGGGAACTCATTGGAGTAGCCGCGATTGCCGTGGAGCAGCACCGCCTGGGAGGCGGCGCGCGCCGCTGCCTCCGTCGCGAACAGCTTGGCGATGGAGGTAGCCTTGGTGGCGGGCAGACCGCGGTCCTTGGTCCAGGCGGCGCGATAGACCAGCAGGCGCGCGGCCTCGACATCGGCGGCCATATCCGCCAGGGTGGCCTGGATCATCTGGAAGTCGGCGATGCGCTGCTTGAACTGGCGGCGCTGGGTTGTAAAGGAGATGCAGGCATCCAGGCAGGCCTGAGCCACGCCGACGGCGCCAGCGGCGACCCCCAGGCGGCCGCGATCCAGGGCCGACATGGCGACCTTGAAGCCTTCGCCGGGCGCGCCCAGCAGGGCGCTTTGGGGGACGTGGCACTCGCGTAGTGTGATGTGGACATGCTCGGAGGCGCGATGACCGAGTTCCTTGCCGGGCATGGGTTCGCGCTGGAAGCCAGGGGTGTTTGTCTCCACCAGGAACGCGCAGATGCCCCGGTGGCGCGCCTCGCGGTCGCGACTGGCAAAGACGATGGCTACATGCGCGCTGCTGCCGTTGGTGATCCAGATCTTCTCGCCGTCTAAGATGTACTCGTCGCCCTCCTCGCGCGCCGTGCTCTCCAGGCTGGCGGCGTCGGAGCCGGCGTTCGGCTCGGTCAGCGCGTAGCAGCCGACCAGCTCGCCGGATGCCAGCCGGGGCAGGTAGCGGCGCTTCTGCTCCTCGCTGCCCCAGTCGCGGATACACAGCGAGACCAGGCTGGTATGCACCGTCAGGAAGCCGCGCACAGAGGAATCGGCGCGGCCCAGTTCCTCGCAGAGCAGGGCATAGCTCACATAGTCCATGCCAGTGCCGCCGTACTCCGGCTCGATTGGCCCCGCCAGGAAACCGAGTTCGCCCATGCGTTTCACAAGCTGCAAGGGAAACACACCCCGCTCATCGGCTTCGCGTGCCAGCGGGGCCACCTCCTGCTCGGCGAAGCGGCGCGCCTCCTGCTGGACGCGTTCTTGCGCGGCTGTTAACTCGAAGTCCATACGCCCTCCTCAAGGAGCACCCTTCTAAATAGGGAAACGATCAAATAGCGATGACAGCCAGACCTTCGATCTCGATCAGGGCCTCGTCCTGGAAGAAGCGGGCTATCTCAAACAGGGCCATCGTGGGGTAGTAGCTGCCGAAAAAGGCGCGGTGGGCCTGCCCCAGCGGCTTGAGGTGCGCACGATAGTCGTCGCGGTCGCTCACAAAGATATTGAGCTTGACGATATCCTGCATCGTGCCCCCGGCCGCTTCAACCACCGCCTGAAGGTTGCGCATTACCTGCTCATACTGGGCCACCAGGTCGTCCGGCGCGACAATGCGCCCCTCAGCATCGCTGGCATCCTGCCCCGCCAGAAAGAGCAGGCTGCCGCCGCTGACGACGATGCCATGATTGAAGCCTCTAGGCGCCGCTAACGCCGACGGATTGATGATAGTTTTTTCGATGATAGTCCTCCGATCATAGAGAAATCGCCTGTATTCTCAATTATATGATATGCGAGGGTGGGATGGGGAATCTGTGGTCGGTCGCTTATGTATGCATGAGGAGCGAGATGGAGAGATATGTGAGCAGCAATATAAAATTATGGACCCATCAGCTATCGGAGGTAGCTTCCGTATCCCAGGAGGTGAGCGTTGCTAAAGCCTGGATGCAGCGGCGCAGGCTACGGAAATATTCACCGCCATTATTGTAGACCTGCTTCCCCCACTCTGCTCATAAAAAGGACAACTGTTCAGCCTGCGGTGGGCGTGTCCTTGGTAACACTGCTTCAGCTACGCTAAGTCCCGCGTCTAAAAGTTGTTTGATGCCGTCAACTTCTATGCCTACCTCTACTTTTGTGCCGTCAGATGTAGGGAGGAGGAGTAACACTTCGTCAGGTGCGATCCCTTCATCGCTCAGGAGATCGCTACTGTGCGTGCTGGCTAAGATTTGACGTGCCTGGCGCTTTTGAGATTTTTGAATCTGGGCCATCATTTCTGGAATATGGCTGGCGACTTCAGCATGCAGGGAGAGTTCAGGCTCTTCTAAAATTAAAGGTCCCGTGCCACCCAGGAGCGCCCAGAGCAGACCCATGAGACGTAAGGTGCCATCAGAGAAGTCGGCTTCTGTCTGCCAGGCACCTTGAGAACGCCAGTGATCGTATTTCCCTCGTATATGTGGAACACCGCGATTATCCTTATACATTTGCAGGGCCTGGAGCTGTGGTACCGCTACTCTTAGCGCACTTTCAATGCGCCGTAGACGCGAATCCTGGACCTTTTTTGAAGTGCCAGCTATTTGTTCAAGGAAATCACCGCCATAGGGATCGAACTTTCTTCCTGTTGAACGATCCGGTTCGCGAATAAGCTGTGGCACTATATGATAGTAGCGGATGGTGTTGAAGAAATCAGCTATCTCTCGAAAATCGCGATTCGAGTTGATTTGTTCTAAGTGAGTTTGATGGAGTAGCTCCTTATCGCCTGCATCCAGTGTACCGGGTCGTTCAAGAAGGAGTTGATCGGCTTTCCAGACCTTTTCCTCTTTCAAGGTAGGTCTGCCCCGGTTATCTTGTATGATTGCCAGGCGGTAGCGCCAGGTGATGTCATCGTCGTCTTCAATATGGACATCTATGATGATTTCAGGATTGTGCCGGGCCGCTAAACTCCGCAAACGCGAGACGCCGCCGCGATCAACTATAGCTTTCTCAAATCCGCCTCCTACGCGAGCAATGTCACGCAAGAAGCGAAATGCATCCAGCAGATTGGATTTGCCGGAAGCGTTGGCCCCTATAAGGAACATGCGTTGTTGAAGTGGCACATCCACATGGGTAAAGTTCCGCCAGTTCTCCAGGTGAACTCGTGAAAATCTCATACGATGATTTCCTAGCTTTCATGCTGCTGTGTTTTTACAGACTGATTATATCAGCATTGTACACTATCTAGTCCTACCTGGATTGCTTCTTTAGCTTCCCGTAAACTCAGGTCTCTCCTTCGCTTTAAACGCCTCATAGAAGCGGCGGTGGTCCTCGCCCATGAGCAGGAGGGCCTGCGCCTGGGCCTCGGCTTCGATGGCGGAGGTCAGGTCCATGTTGAGTTCGCTGTTCAGCATGTGTTTGGTCATCGAGATGGCCAGGGTGGGACCCTGGGCCAGGCGTTTGGCCAGGGTATGGGCGCTGCTCAGCAGGTCGGCGTGGGGGACGATGCGATTGACCAGGCCGTAGCGTTCGGCGGTGGCGGCGTCGATGGTGTCGCCGAGCAGGAGCAGTTCGGAGGCGCGGCCCAGGCCTACGACGCGCGGCAGCAGGTAGCCGGCCCCCATATCGGCCCCGGTCAGGCCAACTTTGGTGAAGAGGAAGGCGAAACGCGTCTGCTCCGAGGCGATGCGCAGGTCGGCGGCCAGCGCGATCACGGCCCCCGCGCCGGCGGTCATGCCGTTGAGGGCGGCAATGATGGGCTTGTCCAGCAGTCGCATGTTGCGCACCACGGCTCCGGTCATGCGCGTGAACTCGATGTGGCCGCGCATGTCACGCTTCAGCAGCTCACCGATGATTGCATGCACATCGCCGCCCGAACAAAAGTTATCCCCGGCCCCGGTCAGCACCACGACTTTCACGGACTGCTCGTAGCGCAGGGCCTCGAAGAGGTCGCGCAGTTGAGCGTAGATCTCGAAGGTGAGGGCATTCATTACCTCGGGCCGGTTGAAGGTCAGGGTAGCGACGCCTTCGTCGCCTACTTCGTAGCGAAAGTCGTAGTCCATCGTCGTCGTGCCTCCGTTGTATCAGGACATTGTGCCGCCGCCATCGATGTTGATGGCCTGGCCGGTGATGCCGCGGCTGCTCTCCTGGGCGAGGAAGACCGCGATGGCGGCGACCTCCTCCGGCTCCATCAAGCGCTGCTGCGGGCTGCTCTTTTCCAGCGTTGCGCGCGCCTGCTCCTGCGCCATCCCTGTGCGGGCCGCGATGTTGCTCACGCTGGCATCCGTCATGGGCGTGTTCACATAGCCAGGGCAGATGGCGTTGACTGTGATGTTGTACGGCAGCATCTCCACGGCCAGCGAGCGCGTCAGGCCGAGCACGCCGTGCTTGGCGGCGGTGTAGGCGGCGATATAGCGACCGCCTACTCTGGAGGCAATGGAGGCGACGTTGATGATGCGGCCCCAGCGCTGGTCGATGAGTGTGGGTACGAAGGCCTTGCTCACCATGTAGACGCTGGTCAGGTTGACGGCGAGCATGCGCTGCCAGAGTTCATCGGGATGGTTCACGAATTTGTGGCTACCGGCATTGCCGGCGTTGTTGACCAGGATATCCAGGCCGCCCAGACCAGCAAGCAAGGTGCGCACCATAGCCTCCACCTGTTCCGCGCTGGTCACGTCGCAGGGCGTTGCCAGGGCGCGGCGGCCCAGCGCCTGGATCTCGCCCACGAGCTGCTCAAGCTCGGCACCCGTGCGCGCGGTAACCGCCACATCGGCGCCCGCCTGCGCGAGGGCCAGAGCAATGCTGCGCCCGATGCCACGTCCGGCGCCTGTCACGACGGCGCGCCGCCCGCTGAGGGTAAGCGTATCTGCCATAAATAGTGCTCCTCTCGCTATGGTGTTTCCATACTACAGAGGTCGGCGCGACCGGCGGCGAGGATGGTATTGACCTCGTTGCTGGTGGTGAGGTAGCCGCCGACTAGCGTAGGGATGGCGGCTTCGTTGCGCAACCGGTCGCTCAGGGGGGTCAGAAAGCCGCGACCGTAGGCCGCTTCGCTCTGCATGGTTGTCTGGCCCGCCAGTATTGCGATTATATCACACCCATGTTCCTTCAAGGCGCGGGCCACCTGTAGCGCATCTTCCACCATTAGACCACCCTTCATATAGTCTGTTACTGAGAGGGCCACGGAGATGGGCCGCTCCTGCGGCCAGGCGGAGCGTACGGCATCAAAGATCTCCAGGGGGAAGCGCATGCGCCGCTCCAGGTCTCCACCGTACGCGTCGGTGCGCAGGTTCGTGAGCGGCGAGAGGAAGCTGGCCAGCAGGTAGCCGTGCGCGAAGTGAAGCTGCACCAGGTCGAAGTCAGCCTCCAGGGCGTTGCGCGCAGCCTGCACGAAAGCCGCTTGCACGCGGTCCATCTCGGCCCGGTCCATCTCTTTTGGCGCCTGGCTCTGCGGCGTGTAGGGCAGGGGCGAGGCCGAGAGCAGGGGCCAGTTCCCCTCGCGCAGCGGCCGGTCCAGCCCCTGGGAGCGCGGCTGCGCCGAGCCGCGCCTCCCGGCATGAGCCAACTGGATGCCGACCTTTGCCGGCGCACAGCTATGGATGGCTTGTACGCTCTCCGCCCAGGCCACGACGTGTTCCGGAGCGTATATACAGGCATCATCAGGCGTGATGCGTCCATCAGCCGAGACAGCGGCCAGACCAGTCATGACCAGGCCAGCGCCGCCGCAGGCCAGGCTATCCAGAAGAGGTGCCTGGCCATCCCGATGTTCCACGATGACGCGATTGGGCAATGTGAGATCGCGCAGTGTGAGGGGCGCGAACATTGGCGGCGGCGCGACGATGATAGGTACCGGCGCCCCTTGCGATTGCCCAGCTCGCTGAGGGTGTTCTGCCCTCCATTGGTGGGATGCGTTGGTGGCAAAGTGACGATCAACGCTATCGATGAAGCGGGGATCGCGCAGGCGGAGGTCGTCGTAGGTGATGCGGCCGCTGCGGGTCAGCAACTGGAAGGCGAACGGCATGGGCGCGAGGCCGAGGTAGCGTTTGGGCGTCTCGAAGTAGGCCTGGCTCTCGCGGGCGGCGCGCTGAAAGATCTCGACGACGGGCTTACGCTCCACTTCGTATTCGTTGAGAGCGGTCTCCAGGTCCGCGTGCTGTTCAAG
Source organism: Chloroflexota bacterium (assembly GCA_030854145.1). Next base: position 9,081 of record JALYTT010000206.1, read on the forward strand.
CGCGCTGGCCAGAGCAATGGCATCCTCCATCGCCAGTTTGGTGCCGGAGCCGATAGAGAAGTGGGCGGTGTGCGCGGCGTCGCCTAGCAGGACGCTATGCTGGTGGTGCCAGGAGCGCGTAGTGAGCGTGGCGAAGCTGATCCACTTCGAGTTGTTCGAGAGCAGGGGCGCGCCGTTGAGGTCGGCGGCGAAGAGGCGCTGGCAATAGGCCAGACTCTCCTCCTCGCTGGCGCTGTCCAGGCCGGCCTTTAGCCAGGAGGCCTCGTCGCACTCGACGATAAAGGTGCTGGTGCTGCCGCTGGAGGGGTAGGCGTGGACCTGGAAGAGGCCGTGCTCGTTCTCGCGAAAAATAAAGGTGAAGGCGTCAAGGACTTTGGAGGTACCGAGCCAGATATAGCGGGCCTTGCCCAGCTCGATGCTCGGCTTGAAGTGCTCCGCGTAGCTGCGGCGCACCAGGCTATTGATGCCATCGGCGGCGATCAGCAGGTCGCAGGCGGGTAACTGCGCGAGGTCGTGTATCTCGCTGCCGAACTTCAGGGTGATGCCCAGTTCGGCGCAGCGTCTTTGCAGGATGCGTAGTAGGTGTTTGCGGGCGATGCTGGCGATGACGTGTCCGCCGCAGCGCAGCATCTCGTCGCGATAGTGTACATCGATGGCATCCCAGAGCACGAAGTGGTTGGTGATCTGCTCGTATGTCTTATAGTCAGCACGCTGGAAGGAGGCGAGCGTGCGGTCGGAGAAGACCACTCCCCAGCCGTAGGTGACATCCGCCGGGTTGCGCTCAATGATCGTGATGTCGTGAGCGGGATGGGCCTTCTTGATCAGCAGGGCGCTGTAGAGTCCGGCGGGGCCGCCGCCAAGGATCAGGATGTTCATTGGGCGCTCTCCCGCTGCTGATCTATGGCCGTTCGCTGCGGCTGCCTGCCCAGGTCCGTGAGAATAGTTGCCAGGGTTGTAAGCTGGGCCAGGTCGGCCACGGTGGGGAAGAGGATCAGCTCATCGCAGTCAGCCTCCTCGTAGCCGCGCACGAACTGCGCCAGCGCCTGGGGACTGGTGAGCATGCCGGCGGCGACCTTCGCGGCGAAGGGGCCGGTGAAGGCGTAGTAGTCCTTCAGGTTGCGTGCGCCGGTCTCGATGGTGTGCTCAGCGCCAAGGGCAAAGTAGCCATGCGCCCACAGGAGCGGCCTGCCGGTGCGTCCGGCGTCGCTCCAGGCGGCGCGCGCTTTATCGGCGGCGCGCGCGAAAGCTTTGGGGGGGCCACCGCCGTGGATGTAGCCATCGGCGTAGCGCGTCATACGCGCGAAACTCTGGTTGCTCAGGCCACCAACCAGCAGTTCTGGCCCGCTACGGCGCCCGGCTGTTGGGCTGAGCGTGGCATCTTCCCACAGGGAATGCAATGCGCCGAGTTGCTCCGAGAAGCGCCTGCCACGTGTGTGGTACTCGATGCCAGCGGCGGCGTAATCATCCTTACGCGCGCCCACCGCCAGCCCCAGGACCAGGCGACCGCCGGAGATGGCATCCAGCGAGGCAACCTCCTTCGCCAGAATCGCCGTATCGCGCAACGGACCGATGATGATGCTCGTCGCCAGGCGCACCCGGCGCGTGACCGCAGCGGCGGCGGCCAGGGAGATCAGCGGATCATAGCTATCATAGAGCAGCCGGTCAAACACGCCCAGGCTGGAGAACGGCCCTTCATCGGCCGCGCGCGCCCACTCTATAATAAGCTGTCCCGCGACCGCCGGAATGACGGTAGGCAGACCTATTCCGATGCGCATGGATGCATCTCCCTTTTTTGATGGTTATCGGCGTTCACATAGTTCCATAAGAAAGAAGCAGGCCGTCCCCGTCCCGTAGGGCGTGGCTTGCCACATAGGCGTACACCGAAGCCCTGAACGAGCAAGAATTGGGTGGATCCGTAGGGCGTGGCTTGCCTCGCCAGTCACGTCGGAGCGCGCGGGGGCTGACTGGCGAGGCAAGCCACGCCCTACGGGACGAAATAGCCACCGTCTCTACAAGCAAGTATGTCACAAAGGTGATTGGTATCTCAAGGAGGAGCGTGCGAGTTCCTACGCGATCACATTTGTCAATCGTCGCGTGGGTGCAGTTCATATTTTTGCAAGCTCAAGAATTGGGCGACTCAGCAGAGCAAGAGATGGTATGAGAAGGAGCACAGGAATAGGAGTCAAAGCAGGAGGTGAC
>JALYTT010000207.1 GCA_030854145.1 Chloroflexota bacterium
GAGTGGCGATAGCGCTCATGAAGCTCTTCTGCTGTCAGTTCTGTTTGCACCGATACTCTTTTTCCCATCCCTCTAGTATACACTATCTGAACGGTCTTCATATTACTGGCCGTCACGAAACAGGATATACCGCGCCTGATTGATGCCTTACTGGCACTCGGCGTGACCCATCAGGTGATGGATCGGCAAGGACTGGAACGCGACCTCGGCCAGCTCTTAGCTCGCTATTATGGACTGGCGCTGGGAGAACTAAAAGTCGGAGCGCTCCTCAAGGAGATGTTAACCATTGTACGCACCTATCACTTGCAACTGCCAGCATCGTTCGCATTACTTTTGAAAACAGTCGTCATGAGCGAAGGGATGGGCACGCAATTAGACCCAAATTTCCACCTGGCCGAAGCGCTTGTTCCATACGTGCAAAGAATGGTCCTGCGCCAGTTCTCGCCAATATTGTGGGCAAAACGTGCTGGTCAGGCTGGTCTTGATGCTGCCTGGCTGGGAGTTGAACTGCCACAACATCTGCGTCGTCTGCTTCCGATGCTCGAACGCGGTGAGGTACAAATGAGTACGCGCCTGGTCGATGTTGAGTCTCTCCTCCATCGCCTGGAACGGATCAGTAACCGGATCGTGTTGGGTATCCTGGCGGCGGCCTTCATCAATGGGTTGGCTATTCTGATGTCAGTCTATCATCCCGCTGGCTGGCAACAGTAGGCAGGTCCACTGTTCGCCATTGGCTTTTTCTTTGCCAGTGCGCTTGGGGTAGCAATTACCTGGGGCATTCTCCGCTCACGCCATCTCTCATAAGTGAGACTCAGGTAAGAGATATCAAGAGTGCAACATCTGTCATGACGAGTTACGTGACCCTCGCGCGACTGGTGCGCGACCTGGCGGCTGAGCGGGTCGAGATTCTGCCTGTACGTTCGAGATGGGGCAGGTGACAGGCACATCCGTCGACAGGAGGATCTCATCGCCGTGATGTCGCACTTTCAGTGGCGAGCCGTCAAGTAACTGGTACGTTGCTTCCGTCGCTATCACCTCGACACGCAGGAGACGACCTCGGAATATGATGTGGAAGGCGAGCCGTACTATCCCGTCTGGCAGTCGCGGCGCGAAGGAGAGTGAGCTGTTTTGCATGCGCAACCCTCCAAATCCCGCGACCAGTGCCGTCCAGGCTCCGGCAAGTGAAGCGATGTGGACCCCATCCCGCGCATTGTGTTCCAGATCATTGAGGTCCATAAGCGCAGCCTCACCGAGATAGTCATAGGCGAGTTGGAGCTGGCCTACCTCGGCGGCAAGAACTGCCTGTGTCGTGGCCGACAGCGAGGAGTCACGCACCGTAAGCGGCTCGTAGTACGCGAAGTTGCGTTCCTTCTGCTCTGCCGTAAACTTGTTGCTATGAAGGTGCATAGCGAGCACAAGGTCAGCCTGCTTGATGACCTGCTTGCGATAGAGGTCAAAGTATGGGAAGTGGAGAAACAGGGGGTACTGATCCGGTCTGATGTCTGCAAAGTCCCATACCTCATGCCTGATAAAGGACTCGTCCTGCGGATGCACTCCGAGGCGTTTGTCATATGGGATAAGCATCCTCTCGGCGGCGTCATGCCAGCTAGCGGCTTCCTCAGCGTCTACACCGAGTGCGCGTGCGACATGAGGATGACGCTTCACTGCCTCTGCCGCGGCGTACAGATTGTGCTGTGCCATAAGATTTGTGTAGACGTTGTTGTCAGCAATAGCGCTGTACTCGTCTGGTCCAGTGACTCCATCGATGCGGAACTGGTTGGCAGCGTGGTATCCGAGTGAACGCCATAGCCTCGCCGTTTCAATAAGCAATTCGAGGCCAACTTTCTCCTCGAATGTGGTATCTCCGGTGGCCTCGATGTAGTAGACCACGGCGTATGCGATGTCTGCATTGATGTGGAATGCGGCAGTACCCGCAGGCCAGTAACTCGAACACTCTGCCCCCCCGATGGTCCGCCACGGGAAGACGGCACCGCGCAGTCCCAACTGGTGTGCCCGCGCCCTCGCCTGATCGAGGGTTGAGTGACGCCAGCACAACACATCGGCAACGGCGTGAGGCATGGTCAGTGTTAACACTGGTAAGACAAATATCTCGGTGTCCCAGAAGGTGTGACCATCGTAGCCGGGACCCGTCAGCCCTTTCGCCGGGATCGGTCGGTGCTCCCCGCGTGATCCGGCCTGGAGGACATGGAAAAGAGCGAAACGCACCGCTTGCTGAATCTCCGGATCGCCCTCAACCTTGACGTCTGCGTGTGCCCAGAAGTCGTCCAGATAGGTACGCTGCTCGGCAAGTAAGCCTTCCCAACCCATCAGCCGCGCGGCTGACAGGGCGGCGATGACCTGGTCATGTATTGCAGGCAGTGAGCGCTGCCCCGACCAGCCGTAGGCGATGAATTTGACGATCCGAAGCCTCTGGCCTGGCTCCAGTCGTGCTGTAACGGACACGCGGGCGACATCAAGGGAACTTTCGGCTTCGATGACGGTCTCCAGTGGCCCCTCGATGTGGTGATCCATCGCTGCTCCGACGCGTAAGCCGCTGATGTGGGTGTGATGGACCATCAGCCCACTAGTCCCCTGAGCCTGGTGTTCCTCACACTCAAACGGGGACGAGAGAACAGCGGCCACGCGCGGATCCTGGCTCAGTTCCGGCAATGCCTCGTTCGCGACCAGTTCCGACTGCACGACGATGCGCACCGGGCCATCAAGCGGCTCGACCTCGTAGCTGATCGCCACGATGGCCCGCTGTGTGAACGATACCATGCGTACTGACGACACCTTGACTCTGTGTCCCGCGGGTGAAGTCCAGCGCACGCTTCGACGGAGGACCCCGTTCTGGAAATCGAGTTGCCGCTCGTGGCTCTGAACCTCACCATACCGAACATCAAAGGGTTCGTCGCCCACGAGGAGACGGATGAGTTTGCCGTTTATGCCATTAATGACCGTCTGCCCTGACTCGGGATAGCCGTATCCCGCCTCCGCATAGGGCAGAGGACGAAGTTCGTAGACGGAGTTCAGATATGTGCCAGGAAGTTCATGCGGTTCCCCCTCATCAAGATTGCCCCGGAGTCCGATGTGCCCATTGGAGAGGGCGAAAATGGACTCCGACTGCGCCAGGACATCGAGGTGAAGTTCCGTCTCGCGGACACCCCACTCCTCAACAGTGAAAGCAGGATGCTCGATCATTGATGACCTCCCATTGATTGCGTTGGAGTAGTGTTGTCACTTTCCCCCCTTTTTCTTTCGTCTGTGAACACCTGTTTCTTGCACTCTTCTTTTAGCGTTGCGGGACAGGTGCCACAGGTTCGCGGGAAGGAGCAACAAATTCCCTCACCAGACCAAGTGCCTGATCAGTTGTAGCGATAGAGCGCATACCATTCTGTTCCGCACCAGTTAACGCACGGAGGGCATCAATCGTTTCTGGGACGACAATCGCCTGATTGTAGACCTGATAGGTATAGAACGCCTCGTTTCCGGTGACGGTCAGGCTATCTTCCCACAGGCCGACTTCCCACATATCGCCACGTGGTCGTCCGAGGTCAGCCATCATCTCCAGCGTGCTATTGAGTGCAACAATCCCATCTGCTATTCGCAAAAAGGCGATGCGCGGAACGGCACGGAATGCGGCCAATACTTCATCTTTCGTGGCGGATCGGGTGAGTTCCACGCTCCAGGCGTGCAAATGGCTGGTTGTCTGCGCGGCCTTCATCGCGATGGTGACAACATCCAGATCTGGGAGCACCGTTTGAGCATCAGGACCCTGGTGCGAGGGAATATCCTTCTCAGGGACAACCGTGTTCATGATGCCGCTATGATCAGACTCCCAGGGATCGGTCGCACGACGGATGAGAACCCCGCGGGCTTTTTTGAGCAATCCGGCCTGTGAAAGCGCACCCAATGTACGAACGATGCTGGTGGTGTTACACGAGACTACCCGTGTGGTGTCTCGCCCCAGAGCCGTAGCATAGTTTGCCTGGGCGACAAAGGAATGGTTCGTGAGACTATGTTTCTCTCCGCCCTGGAAGACGGATTTGATACTGAGGGTTCGATAGCGCTCAAGATTCTTCGCCGCGATTCCCTTGGGTGTACAATCCACGACTGCATCTACCTGGGTCAGGAGGTCTTCCAGCGTTCCCCTGATTGGAAGTCCTGCCGCTTTCATCTCGCCTACCTTCTCTGGCAACGAGGCGTAGAGAGGCAGGTCAAGTGCCGCGGCGACCTTCACACGGTAGTCGGAGACCACATCGGCCACCCCAATGAGTTCCATATCGAGTTGCACGCGGATAGCATCAGCCACCCGCTTGCCGATTACCCCATAGCCATTGACGGCGACACGTATCTTGCTTGCTGTCATGCTTCTCTCCTTTTTGCTGCTGTGATGATGTCTCTGTATCTTCTTTAGTGAAGAGACTTCTTCCTTTCTAACTGATGATGGTAGCGATGAAGGAGTATCAGCAATGAGAATGATGTCTCCCTGAGGAACCATTTGGAGTAACAATCTTTCCTTCAGGACTGATGTCACGTACGACGGTCCCATGTTGGCTCTCGTCCAGCGGTACTGCTTGCGGTGTGTCAGATGGCTCCTGATTCATGTTCATCCCGCCTCCCCCTCCATGCATTCCGCCCATTCTGCCCATATGCATACGTATCATAAGCACAAAGAAGATAGCCAATAGAATCCAGCTACCATAGGTTTGTAGAAATTGCCACATAAGTGTTCTCCTTAGTCTTTCTTTCGCTGAACAGTTGTTGTTCCTCGAATGATCTTAAACAGCTTCTAGCATAAAGATGACATCAAGGATGTCATCTTTGAGTCACACACCATCCTGAAAAATCACGAAGCTATCACCCTTCCTTTGTCTGCTATTGTTGATGTGATCTGACGTCTTATATCAAATCCGGTTAATCAATGTACTTTCGCGTGGCAGCGAGTTGGCTTTTCAGCAAGATTAAATGTACAGTGATCATCAGGATTTGATATTAAGTCTCTCTAAGAGAACTATACTGGTTCTTGCTGATGCTTTGCTGAGTGACTGCTGAGGAGTGCCTGAAGAAGCATCTTCGGGTTGTGATGCCGTCGTGGCTCAGTAAAAAAGACCTGTGATTTCACAAAGCGCATCGCACCTCTCACAAGGCGACCACAGATTTTTTGACCAGAGATATGCTCTTCGTGGAGGAAAGAAATGCTTCCCTCTACACATGATAGTCTTCCGTGCAAAGTGCAAGCAATTCTCTCGCTCTGTACGACCTCAGCATCTCTTCGGACCAACGATTAGCTTACCTTCACAAAACGCATCATCCCAGCCATCTGGTGATACGCATTATGGCAATGGTAGGCCCAGGTCCCAGGATTGTCCGAGACCCAATTGGTCGTGATTTTCTGCATGGGATTGACCAGGACCGTATCCTTGAGCGGGCCGCGTCCGGTCCCATTGTCCAGTTGAAAGAAATGGCCGTGAAGATGCATGGGATGTACCATCATGCTCATGTTTTCATATTGGAAACTGATCAGGCCTAATTTCGGAATGGCAATCACATCTGCCTGGTTAAAGACCTGCCCATTGATCTTCCATACATACTGGCCATTGCCACCCCCAAGTTGCAACGGAACCACCAGATCAGGAGTATCTACAGGCGGCACTACACTGCTTGGGGCAGCCTTGAGCATTGCATATTGCAGCATCTTCCCTTTCAATTCTGGCGGGGCAAAGGGTGCGGCTGGCGTCTGACCCACACTCCCTTGATAGCGGAAGAGCGCACGGACCTGTGGCGCTGCACCTTCGACACTGGCGGCCAGTTGCCAGATGCCGGGATTGTTCGCCGTGACGACAACATCATAGCGCTCACCCATGCCAATACGTAAGGCATCCACTATGACCGGTTCGACGGGCTGCCCATCGGTATGCGTGACCGTCATCTGGTGCCCCTGCAACGCGATATGAAAGATGGTTGATGCGGCGGCATTGATGAAACGCAAGCGAATATTCTGCCCCTTCTTGACGTTGACCTCCATTGGTTGCCCAGACGATTTGCCATTGATAAGGTAGGTTGGGTAAATGATATCAGGTGGCATGTTCATCGCTGACATTCCCATCCCCATTGCCCCTATATTCATTTTATCCCCACCGGCAATCAACTTTTTCATGGCGTCGTCTGGTGTGCCAGGCATGCCATCCAGCCAGTCATCAAGCACCAATGCAACATCCTGATCGTAATTCTTCTGCTCCTGAGCCGACTCAATGATCACAGCCCCGTACAGCCCACGATCAAGTTGTAACCCAACATGGGAATGATAAAAGTACGTGCCTGCTGTGGGGGCAACATACTCATAGACGAAATCCTGACCGGGAGCGATCTCCGTTTGTGTTGCCCCAGGGACACCGTCCATCGGGTTCACCAGGGGAACACCATGCCAGTGAATGCTGGTGCCTTCATGTTGCAAACGATTTTTGACCGTTACCCGCAACGTATCCCCTTCCAGAATGCGCACCTCGGGACCGGGAATCGCGCCGTTGTAGGCCCATGTTGCGACCTGTCTTCCATCGATCATCATGGTGGCAGGGGCCGCCTCCAACGTATATTCTTTGACTCGTCCGGTCCTGGCTGCACGAGGGAAAGGCGTCCGTGTTCCGGCTTTACTGCTGTTGAAAGGCCAGAGATGCTTCTCTGCAAGCGCGAAGCCAGCAGTGAGTCCAAGCCCAGCTCCCGCCCCAATACCTGTTGCAACAAGAAAGTCCCGGCGTGTCATTGTTTTCTTCATTTTCATCTCAACCTCTTCCTCCAATACTAAAGAGCTAAAGGATCATCTGTATACCTGTTAGAGTATAGATACCAAATCTCATTTCTGCATACCACCTCTGGGCCTCGCGTTCCTCATGCTGGTGATTGCAGCTGGTTCTGAGATGCGTTTTCATTATGTTCGTCGTGTCCACCATGGCCGCCATGCATAAAGAGCATCATTACCAGGCACACAAGAAAGATGGCAAATGGTAAGAAGCCCAGCACATGGGCCATATGTTCAGTAATGAGAAAAAAGGCTCCCGCAACGAGGAAACCGAGTAATACCAGGGGTGTGCGCCGTGATTGAAACCAATTCGTATGTTGAGGATGTTCGTGCATGTTCATTTTTCCTTCCTTATTCTACTGATTCTACTTTCCAAGCCAAAGAGGGCCAATGCACTTCCCCAAAGCAGGGCCAAGACCAGTAAGACCCACTTGAAGTCCGAGTCGATGAAGAAATTGACCATAGTCATCCATCCAATCGAGGTGATTCCGGCAAGAGTCATGACCGGAAAAATCCCCTTTGCCCGGCTTCGGAAAGACGTGAGCGCGAGGTAGAGGGTCAAGAAACCACTGGTGAAAATGTAGGCTCCCATCACCCAAAAGACTTTGTTCAGCCAGGTAGGAAGAAGCGGAACCGCCGTTTGAAGCAAAGAGGACGAGGTGCCAAGATAGAGGATATCTTCCGGCAACAACGCTGGACGCAAGAGGACAAAATAGAGTCCCATTGCCATGAGCAGGATTCCACACAGTGCTAGCACTTTTGAGGAGTAGGAGTGAGAACGTCTTCTGTCTCTACTCTGCTCACTCGCGCCGATCGCTAGCGGCCTGATTGATCGCTGGCCTGATATGGGGGATGGCTTCAGGTTGGGAGTTTCTTGCTCCATGGTCACAATTCCTTTCCTCATACTTACGAGACAGAGAGATCACACCCCCGTCTTGCCTACTCTCGATCCAATCGATCATGACACGCAGGCAGAGGCCCACATTGCCCACCTGACAATGGTTTTGCGCCTGCTCCTGTTGAGAACGCTGGAAGAAAATGGTAGGCTGACAACGCGCCCGTGTCGTAGGGGATCGAAGCATGATCCCTCTCCCTGACGTCGTAATGCTCCAACAGTAATTGCACGAAGCGCTCACGCATGGGGCGTTTGGCAGGATCATCGGGAAACAGAAAGGACTCGGCGGCACGCAGATAATAGGCACCTTTCAGTCGTTGCCCTTCTGTCAGTGCCTTCTCGGCCAGAGCAAGGAATTCGCGCGTATAGTCGGCATACCCGTGAATCCTGGGTGCCACCGCACGCATTTCATCGAGCATGCTCTCATCGCCCACCCAGGTGTAGAAGCAATTCATCTGGAAATTGAGGCTGACATCCTGGTGCAATTGGTGATAGCCGACTGGAAAGCTGTTTTGTGTCTTCATCGAAATGCTCCTCTCGCACTCACACCATGGAGTTCCGTTTAGAATCTTACCCTTGAATGCACATGAGTAAATGTTATAGTTCCATTAGAACCATCGACAGTAATCTGTTGGCCTGTGCTAATCCGTTCTGTCACGTCGGCAACGCCAACGACTGCCGTAATACCATACTCGCGGGCAACAATTGAGTCCTGTATACGTAAGTTCACCTAGATTGGCAGCCTTACCTCCGAGGTACAGCCACATTAAGTAGTGAAGGCATAGGATTTAAGCACAAATTTGACCCTTGCTTTGAGCTTGGCCACCAGATGGTGTGGCTGTATCACCTCCGACCAGTGGCAGCATATTGGCATCAGAACAGTAAAAGTTAAGGCTAGCAGGTAACCTTTCATCTGATCCTGCTGTTGGCGATTCTGAATGTTCAAGAGTATGCCTCCCCGTCAATTGGCTGATTGCCAACGAAGGTGATAAAAGGGTTCTCCATCCTTTGAGGGGAAAGCCGTTGGAGGAATGTCCTGGTCCTGCCAGGTCGATTATATTGACACATGGATGAGCTGGTCGCCGCAAATGGTGAGATCGCAATCGTCTACGACGAGAGCAACCTCACCAAAAGTTCCTCAGTGACTCGTACACGTGTTTACTCGACAATCAGCTTGCCTCGGAACATCCCCATCTGGCAGGAAAACTCATACTCGCCAGCCTTCTCCGGTAGGAATTCCACCGGAACGGTTTCGCCCGTCGGGAGCTGGGCACTCTTGCCGAAAGCGTTAAAGATGACCATCTCCGAGCAGGCCGCCGTTTCTTCACGTCGGAAGTTCAGGCGTACTGGCTTGCCGTGCTGCACGACGATCACATCGGGAGTATAGCCCCCTTTCACCAGCACCATCGCTTCTTGATAGCCCGTCGATGTGGTTGCGGCCCGTGTGCCACCCTGGCGCGGTCCCCAGAAATACCAGGCAATCCCGCCGATCAAGCCCAAACCAATCAGGAGTGCAAGGATATTTGAGAATGTCATGAGTGTGTCCCCTTCTGGTGTTGTGTTTCCTTTGGATGCCAGCCCCGCAAGCGGTTGGCATTGGTGACCACAGTCACGGAACTGGCGGCCATCGCCGCTGCCGCGATGAGTGGACTCAGCAGAATGCCGGTAAAGGGATAGAGCAGTCCCATCGCGATAGGCAGGCCCAGCCCGTTGTAGATGAACGCGCCGAACAAGTTCTGGTACACGTTACGCATCGTGGCTTGCGAGATTTCGATGGCCGTGACGACTCCCCTCAGACTCCCACTAATGAGCGTAATATCCGCCGCCTCAATCGCCACATCCGTTCCTGTTCCAATGGCCAGACCCACATCAGCCTGGGTGAGCGCGGGTGCATCGTTGATGCCATCTCCGACCATCCCAACCTTCTTGCCTTCTAGTTGGAGCTTCTGTATTTCATGGGATTTATCTTGTGGAAGGACCTCCGCGATGACACGATCTACTCCCACCTGGCGTCCAATCGCCTCGGCGGTCCGGCGGTTATCACCGGTCAGCATCACGACCTGGATGCCAAGCCGCTTGAGAGCCGCTATTGCTGTGACCGATTCTTCCTTGACCGTATCGGCGACGGCAACAATCCCTGCCGCTTTAGCATCAATGGCAATATACATGGGCGTCTTGCCATCATCTGCCAGATGGTGGCTTTCCAGCAGCAGGCGGCCCAACGCAATCTGTCTCACTTCCATGAATTTGGCATTGCCCAGCAAGACGTGACGTCCCTCGACATCCGCTTCGACTCCGTGACCAGGGAGAGCGTTGAAGTTCTTCGCCTCTGCCAGCGTGATGCCTTGCGTCTTCGCGCCTGCGAGAATGGCACTCGCCAGAGGATGTTCTGAGTTACGTTCGATGGTTGCCGCGAAACGCAAAATATCCTCTTCATCAAACCCCGTTTCTGCGATCACATTGGTCAGCTCTGGCTTGCCTTTGGTGATCGTTCCGGTCTTGTCCAGGACAATCACCTGGAGCTTTTTCGTCGTTTGGATCGCATCGCCGGAGCGGATGAGAATCCCTTGCTCTGCTCCTTTGCCGATACCGACCGTCAAGCTGGTCGGAGTCGCCAATCCCAATGCACAGGGGCAGGCGATAATCAGGGTGGTAACAAAGACGATCAAAGCGTAGATGTAGGTCGGTTGTGGTCCGAAGATGAACCAGATCACTGCTGAGGCAACCGCCAGGATCATGACTGTCGGGACAAAGTAGTGCGAGACCTGGTCCACGACCTTCTGAATAGGGGCTTTCGATCCCTGGGCATCCTGGACAAGCCGGATGATCTGGGCCAGTGCGGTATCCTTGCCTACTTTTGTGGCACGAAAGTGGAAACTCCCCGTCTGGTTCATGGTCGCACCAATCACCTCATCTCCGGTTTGCTTCTCGACCGGGATAGATTCCCCGGAAATCATGCTCTCGTCTACGGACGAATTGCCATCCAGCACCACGCCATCGACTGGAATCTTCTCGCCGGGGCGTACCACGATGGAATCGCCCACCAGGACTTCTTCAAAAGGAACGTCTACCTCAACGCCATTCCGCACTACACGCGCCGTCTTGGCCTGTAAACCGATCATTTTTTTAATGGCTTCGCTTGTGCGTCCCCTCGCTCGCAGTTCGAGTGCCAGGCCCAGATTGACCAACGCGACGACTACCGCGGACACATCGTAAAAGACCTCGGCGAAATTCGCCTTGGGGAAGATTTGTGGTACGAGCACCGCCACCGTCGAGTACAACCAGGCCGCGGAAATACCGATAGCGATCAATGTATGCATGTTGGCCTGGCGGTGTTTAACGGCCTGCCACATACCCGTAAAGAAGTGGCTGCCAGCCCAAACCATGACGGGGATCGTTACCAGCCCAAGGAGACCCCAGACGAGGCGGCGTGCATCACTTCCAGGTGTCAACCAGTCGCGTAAACCAGGGAAGAACTCTGGATAGGAGAAGACAATCACTGGCAGAGAAATGATAGCCGCGAACCAGAACTTCTTGAGTAAAGTCGTATATT
>JALYTT010000660.1 GCA_030854145.1 Chloroflexota bacterium
CCGTGCGGCCGACCCTTGGGCTTGGGAGGCTACACGGACGCGGCAAGCCGGGTCCCTACGCGAATTGATGGCGTCCCACCCGAATTGGGCACACACAACAGTACTGAGGTGGGCACAAGTATGACACAATCGGTGAAGATCAGATGTAGCAGTTTCCAGAAGGAGGCAGAGTGATGCGCGTGCGACCCATATTCTGGTGTATCCTCGCGCTGGCCTGCGCCGGCGTGCTGACCTTTGCCAGTATCTTTCATCCACCTGTGCCCAGCATCATGCAGGTCCATGTCGCGCAGGCGCTTCCAGCCGCTAGCGGCTTCGAGACGAAGCTCGATCTGCACCTCAGCGACCCCCAGGGCTCGCCGATTGACCATGCGCGGATCATGCCCGACGCGCATATGACGAATATGCAGATGCGCGCGGACTCTATTCAGGTCTTCACGCAGGGAGATGGGAATTACCGCATCGTCATTTCACTCATCATGGCCGGTCCCTGGGCTATTCACATCACGGCCTCTGCCGACGGCTTTGACAGCCAGCAGCAAAACCTGTTCATCATGGTGTCATGAAGAAACGAGGGAGCGCAATGTCGGACCCACTTCTGTCAGCGGAACACGCGCGCCGGCGCACACGGCTTTCGCTGTTTGAGAAGGTCATTCTCGCCAACACCGTCATGCTGGTGGGAGAAGCGCTGGCTGGACTCTGGGTCACCAGCCACAGTCTGGAGACACACCACTACCTGCTCGATACCAGTTTCATTGTGCTCGCTACCCTGCTCAGCCTGCTGATCAACATCATGCTACTGCGCGCCAGCTTTCGCCCGCTGTTCGGCCTTATGCGCGCTATGCGCGCCGTCAGCGCCGGCCACACAACCACGCGGGCCATTGATGTGCCTGCTGATTCTGAAATTGGCGAACTGGCCCAGGCGTTCAACATGATGCTCGACCAACTGGAGGACTCGCGCCGGCAGCAAGCTACGCTCATTCTCCAGGCGCAGGAAGAGGAGCGCCGGCGCCTGGCGCGCGAACTGCACGACGAGAGCAGCCAGAATCTGACCGCGCAGCTTGTCCACCTGGAGATCCTGCACCAGACCCTGCTGGCGCTACCGGAGAGCCTCCCCCTGCGCGATGTCCGCACAGCGCTCCAAACGGAACTGCATACGCTCACTGACCTGGCGCAAAGGACGCTGGAAAATATACGCACGCTGGCCTTACAACTACGTCCAGGCATGCTTGATGATCTCGGCCTGGAAGCCACGCTGCGCTGGCTGGCGGAGGATTGCCGGCAACGCCTCCACGTCCCGACTGAACTGCATATCGCCGGGTTGGAGCAGGCGCTACGCGAGCGGGACAATGCAACACTTTATGAGACAACGCTGTTCCGCATCGTGCAGGAGTGCCTGACGAACGCCGCCAGGCACGCGAGCGCGCGGCAGGTCTCAGTCTCATTTCAACGTGACCGGCAGTCCCTCTCTCTCTGCGTTTCTGATGATGGTCACGGCTTTGATACCACGCGGCCATCGACCGGCTTAGGGATCATCGGCATGCGCGAGCGCGCGGCCTTGCTGCGGGGGCAACTGACGATTGCTTCTCAACCGGGCCAGGGAACACGGATAACAGTCAGGCTGCCTTTGACTATTGCACCTGCAAAGGAGGCGGTCAATGCCTGACGAGAGCGCGACCAAGACCATCAGCGTGGTGCTGGCCGACGACCACGACATTCTGCGGCAGGGCTTAAAAAAGCTGCTCAGCCTGCAACCAGAGATTCAGGTGGTCGGTGAAGCGCGCACCGGGAGGGAGGCGCTCACGCTTGCCCAGACGCTTAGCCCGGATGTGATGGTGCTGGATATCACGATGCCGGACATGGATGGGCTGGAGGCATGCCAGCACATTCGCCAGCAGGCGCCGGCGACGCAGGTCCTCATCCTCACCATGCATGAAAGCGAGGAATACTTTCTGCAGGCGTTACGTCTGGGGGCGGTAGGCTACCTGGTCAAGAAGGCCGCGCCCACCGAACTGTATATGGCGATTCGGGCCATCGCACAAGGTGGGGCCTTCCTATATCCTGGCCTGGCAAAAGTGTTGATTCGCCATGTTGCCGCGCAGTCAACGGCCTGGTCAGCGCCGCCGGTGCCCGCAGGAGAGCAGAAACCACCGGCTGAGCAGAGTGTCGAGGAGTGGCGCGCCCTGACTCCACGCGAACTGGAGGTCCTGAAACTGGTGGCCGAGGGCAACACCAACCAGGAGATCGCCGATCAGTTGGTCATCAGCATCAAGACGGTGCAGGCGCACCGCGCGAACATGATGGAAAAACTGGGCCTGCCCGATATTACGCACCTGGTGCGCTTCGCCATTCGCACCGGCCTGCTGCCAACACCCTGATAGATAGTCAGCAAACAGATAATTACCATAGCAGCTTAGAACATGGCGCCCGCAAGGAAAACGCCCCTGCCCGCGTAGGGATTCGGCTTGCCGCATCCGGGTGGCCTCCTCCCTGGCCGCGCACGCGTGGCCCTACACGGATGCGGCAAGCCGAATCCCTACGCGGAAATGAGAAGCGTGACAGAGCAGCAGGGATGATGTTTGCTCTGCCAGCGTGTTATCAAGGGGTATGAGGAACCGATATCTCTTCCTCGCACACACACGTATATAAAGGAGCCTTTCATTCATGAGTAGTCCCGCAGATTGGAATACCCAGATCATCGAGGAGTTTCGCGCCAACGACGGCAAGGTTGGTGGTCCATTCGCAGGCGCAACCATGCTCTTGCTTCACACACGGGGAGCAAAGAGTAATCAACCGCGTATCAATCCCCTACGATACTTTCAAGATGGCGACAACTTCGTGATTGTCGCATCCAAAGCTGGCGCACCAACTAATCCCGATTGGTACTACAATCTACTCGCTCATCCCGACATCACGCTTGAGATGGGCACTGAGCATGTGAAAGCCCATGCGACGGTGCCAGAGCGCCAGGAACGTGACCGCCTCTTCGCCAACGTCGTGAAGGAAGCACCCGGTTTTGGCGAGTACCAGGAAAACACTTCGCGTATCATTCCAGTCGTTGTATTGGAACGTGCCTAAAGTCACAGGCGCGCGTGGTCTGGCATGCCACGCGTAAGGTTCCAGGGCGCCCGCAAGGGAACGCCCCTACATTTCCGGTCAGGCGAGCAGCATCGGTGCCGACGTGATGGGCATCCTGTTCCATCTCACGCGTTGTTCCATCGAGGAACGGAGATGTAGGGGCGTTT
>JALYTT010000208.1 GCA_030854145.1 Chloroflexota bacterium
CGCCTGTTCGCCGAAGGACAGGCGGGCTTGTCAACCGCGCCCCTACCTCTCCTGTTTCTTTTTCTCAATGTGCGTCTACACGCGTGTGGAAAATATTCACTAAAAAACTCTAAGCAAATTTTCATCTAGCGCCAAAGATGAGCTATTTCGTGTGCCTCTGTGCCGTTGTCATATTATTGTCAACTCCGCTTCACACCAACATTCAGCGCTTGCCACCTTCTATCTGCAATCGATCGTAACAGCGTGACTGGTACATTCTAGCTGTCTGCTTGTAGTGGGTTATCCACAAGTTATCCACTTGTAGAGGGCAAAACTGGTGGATAACACCCTTTTCGCATCCTCGGGATTACTGTATAATGTAGTGGGGAGAAGTGGGGGAAAGTGGTGAGATTGCATGGTATGTGGTGAAACAGGGTGAGCTACCCCATGCCATATGGACGCGTAAGTGATCTTATGATAAGCAGTATTGGATAACACTTTCATATGTTTCTCGGCGAATATGAACACACAATCGATGCTAAAGGACGCATGGCGGTACCCGCGAAATTCCGTACCCAGATGGACCGGGGTGCGGTGATCAGCAAGGGCATGGGTACCTGTCTCTCAGTATACCCTATGCAGCGCTGGGAAGAGAAATCGGCCGAGTTAGTGGCGGGGAAGACCAGCGATGAATTGCGCGACTTCGAGCGGCGCATCTATCCCAGCGCCAGCGAAGTCGAGCTAGACACGCAGGGACGACTGATTATCCCCGCCAAGCTGCGGGCCTACGCGGAGCTGAGCAACGAGGTCACCGTCGCCGGGGTACGTGACCACTTCGAGATCTGGGACCGCGCCACCTGGCGCGCCTACCAGGAGAGACTGGAGTCCGAGGGGACCGAGATCCCCTTCTAGAGAACATATGCAAACACGACATGTCCCGGTGATGCTGGCGGAGGTGGTGACATTCCTTCAGCCACGATCCGGCGGTCACTATATAGATGGCACATTAGGCGGAGGGGGCCACACTGAAGCCCTACTTGAGCAATCCGCGCCCGCTGGGAGAGTCCTGGGGATCGACGCCGATGCCCAGGCGCTAGCAAGAGTGGGAGAGCGGCTCTCGGCCTACGTACAGAGCGAACGCCTGGTTCTGGCACATGGAAATTTCGTTGACCTGGCAACTATTGCTGGAGAGGCCGGGTTTCTCGCTATACAGGGAGTCGTGCTGGACCTGGGGTTCTCGTCGCACCAGATGGATGATCCGCAGCGCGGGTTTTCTTTCGGTGCCGATGGTCCGCTCGATATGCGACTGGATCAAGCGCAAGAGACCTCCGCCGCTGACATTGTGAACACTGCCAGCGAGCAAGAGCTGGCGGATATTTTCTGGCGCTACGGCGAAGAGAGGTACTCACGGCAGGTGGCGCGCCGCATCGTACGCGAGCGCGAGCGTGGACCGATTACGCGCACTGCGCAGTTGGCGTCTCTGGTGGCCGGGACAGTCGCGGCGGGTGGTAGAGGTCGAGGAGGATACAGGCCAGGAGCGATCCACCCGGCGACGCGCGTATTCCAGGGGTTACGCATCGCCGTCAACCACGAACTGGAGTACCTGGAAGCGGCGCTTCCGCGCATAGTGGATGTGTTGAGCCAGGTAGATAGTGGGAAGGGCGATAGCAGCAGTGAGGGAGCCGGGCGAATGGTAATTATAGCCTTTCATTCATTGGAAGATCGCATAGTCAAAGAGTTTATGCGGCGCGAGGCCACAGATTGTCTTTGCCCGCCGCGCGTTCCGGTGTGTGTCTGCGGTCACAAGGCGCGCCTGCGCATCCTGACCCCCAGGCCGCTGACACCCACAGCCCAGGAGATCGCGACGAATCCTCGTGCTCGCAGCGCCAAGTTGCGGGCCGCTGAAATAGTTGTTAGCTCGTAGTGCGTCACACACGTTGCAGGAACGGCCTCCTCTACAGCACGAGGCGAGGGCCTGCAAAGTTGCTCTGACAGTATGTAAGGAACGTAGCGATGAATCGCCTGAGAAACTGGACCGGTGCGCAGGGGAGACCGCCCTTAAAGCCCATCGTAGCTGCCAAGCAGCGTCGCCAACTGCACCCGTTCTTTTTCCGCATGGGGCCGGTGGCGCTCACCATCAGCAGTACGCTGCTGATCGGCCTGATGGCCGTGCTCTACCTGTCACAAGTGGGGCAGGCCGTCGCCGCGAACCAGCAGATCCAGACTCTGCACGCACAGCAGGCCGTGCTGCAACGGCAGAACCAGGACCTGGTGAACACGGCCTCTCAGGAGCAGTCACCCGCGTACATCGCGCAGCACGCGAAGGCGCAGGGACTGCTGCCAGAGGACCCGAAGAACGTCCAGGTGGTGGTTGTTCATCACCTGAAGCCCATCCCAGGAAGCAACCGGGGCATCACACCATAAAGGAGGAGCGATGAGCATAGAAGTGCGCCGCGCACGCCAACGCCAGATGCTCATTTTCCTGCTGGTCTGTACCGGTATGATCGTCCTCATGGGTAGACTTTACTACTGGCAGGTGATCGAGTCACAGAGCGGCTATCAATTGGCGAAACTCGCCAATCTAGAGCACATACAAAACCAGATATTGAACGCGCCCAGAGGCCTGATCTACGACAGCAACGGGCACATCCTGGCGACAAACGTCGTGCGCGATGATGTCTACGTCGAGCCAATCCAGTTCTCGGTGGATCATCCCGATAACACCCAGGGCGATCTGGCATTCTTGATCGATACCCTGCACGGGGTGCTGCCAGCGATCTCGCTAGAACAGTTGCATGCCGCCTTTAACAGTGGCCTGCAAACGAAGCGCATCGCGGTGGATATCAACCCGGTGCAGAGCCTGCAACTGCGGGCGCTACATCTGCCGGATATCTTTCTGGAGCCACGCCCCTGGCGCATTTATCCGCAGGGGAGCATTGCGGCGCAGATCCTGGGCTACGTCGGCTACGGACAGGATGGCAGCAGCATCCAGGGCGTTTACGGTATCGAGAGCCAGTATAATACGTTGCTTAGCGGGAAGCCCGGCAGCTTTACGGCCGAGACCGACCTGAACGGCAACCCGCTCATCGTTGGAGCCAGCTCGGAGCAGCCGCCCATCAATGGCAGCGACCTGACACTGACCATCGATAGCAATATGCAGTACATGGTGCAGGATGCCCTGGCACAGGCGGTCAAGGACTTGCAGGCGGAGAGCGGCACGGTCGTCGTGTTGAACGCGCGCACCGGGGCGGTGGTCGCGATGGCGGGCGAGCCGACCTTCGACCCCAACCAGTACGGCAGGTATGCGAACCAGATGGGTTGTCTGGGCCACGAAGAGGTGTTCCTGAATCCGGCCCTCTTCTGCGCGTATGAGCCAGGCTCGACAATGAAGTCGGTCACGATGGCAGCGGCGCTCGATCAGGGGCTGATCACGCCTGATACCCTGATCTATGATCCCGGTTATCTGACATTTACCGATGGAACGCCTGTGGTCTACAACTGGAATCACGAGGCCCACGGCGCGGAGACGATGACCCAGGTGCTTATACATTCGGCCAATGTTGGCGCGGCCTACGTAGCCCACAACATCCTGGGGAAGGACCGCTACTATCCATACCTGGAGCGCTTCGGCTTCGGCCAGCGCACCGGCATCGATAGCGCGGAGGCCAGCGGCTACTACCGCTCGCCCGATGCCAGTGACTGGTCGCCAAGCGACCTGACGCGGCAATCGTTTGGGCAGAGTATTCTGGCCACGCCGCTGCAAGTGGCCCTGTTGTACCAGACCATCGCCAACGACGGGGTGCAGATGCATCCCTACCTGGTGGCTTCGGTCAACGACAATGGACGCGTTGTGGAGACGCTGCCCAGGGTGCAGCGGCGCGTGATCGGCACAAAGGCGGCACAGCAGTTGACGCAGATGCTCGTCAGGGCGGCTATCGATGGATCGGCCCAGAACGCCCTGGTTCCCGGCTACACCATCGCCGCCAAAACGGGGACCGCGACGACCCAGGGCATCTCAGCCGATCAGACGGAGGCCTCGGTGGCGGGCTTTCTGCCGGCCTCGAATCCGCAGTTCGTGATCCTGGTCAAGCTGGACCGGCCACAGAATGCGATCTATGGCAGTACAGCGGCGGCACCGCTCTGGAAGACCATCGCGGAACATCTTATGTGGTACTACCATGTGCCACCAGACGCACAATAAATAATGAAGGTATGGAAATGGCATCAGCGGAGAAAGAATGTGGGGGGGAGTCCGGACAGCCTTCAAAACAGCCTGGCAGGGAGGTCGGACAGGCGCCAAAGATCCGGGCGGATCAGCAAGCCAGCGAGGAGTCCGTTGACCTGGACAACCTCGAATTGAGCGACACCTGGCGCGAGCTGTTAGGAATTCAGGAGGGTGAGCGAGAAATACGCCTCCCACCTGGCTCGGACGCACCTTTACCTACGCTTGAAAGTGACCCGTGGAATGAACTGGTGCATGCAAAAGGCGTGGAGGTCGTAGACCTGCGACAATTGCATCCAGACACCGCGCATGCACCTCTCAGCGAAAAGGATGTAGAGCAAGCTCTACAGAATTTGCAGGAGCATCCCGCGGACGACACTACAAAGAAATCGTAAGCTCATCGGCCAGGTTGCCCATTTGCAACCTGAAAATAAGTATACTGGAAAATTTGTTCTATGTCAAGCTAGTGCAGAAGAAATAGCCAGATTTATGCCATTCACGATTCGTAGACAAGAGAATAAGGAAGCAGCCGGCCAGAGCAGGAGAGCACGGGCGGAACAGCCAAAGAGCCAGCGCCCGCTGAGCATGCGCTCTCCGGCGCTGGAGTCAGCCGAGCGCGAACGCGCCGCACGCGAACAGATCTTGCAGGCGGGCAACGGGTCGCGGCAACGCAACCCGGTCTCCGCCAGGACTGTGCGCTACGCGGCGCAGGAGACGCTGGTGCGTCCAGGTGGAGCGCGCAAGCGCCTGCCGCCCCTGGCGAACCGTCAACGTAAAGCGGCGGGGAACCAGCGCACAGGACTGACCTCTGGCTGGCGAGCACGCATGCCAGGGGTGATGGAACAGCGGGAGGCCGCGTCGCAGGTCATCAGCGAGGAGGAGCAGAAAAAACTCGCCGGCCTGGAGATGTTCCTGCCGCGTGTGGCCGGCAAGATAGACTCCTGGATGCTCTTTATTGTGCTGGCCCTGCTCTGCATAGGCATCGTGATGGTCTACAGCGCGAGCGCGTTCGTGGCGGCCCGTAACTACGGCGACGCCTCGTATGTCTTCCAGCGCGAGTTGCTGTTCGTAGCACTCGGCCTGGTGGCGATGCTGATCACCATGCGCGTGGATTATCGCCAGTGGCGGCGCTTCTCGCTGCTGGGCCTGGCGGTCACGTTGCCGCTGCTGGTCATCGTGCTGAAGTTCGGCACCACGACCTACGGGGCTTCGCGCTGGCTGAGTTTTGGCTCGTTCTTCTCGTTCCAGCCAAGCGAGCTGGCGAAACTGGTGCTGGCGCTGTATGTTGCCGACTGGCTGGCGCGCAAGGGCCAGCAGGTAAGCACGTTTCTCTACGGGCTGGCCCCGTTTGTGATCCTGGTGGGGGTCTTTCTGGGCCTGGTCCTGCTGGAGAACGACATGGGCACGGCGATCATCATCGCGGGCTTCGCGACGGTGATGTTCTTTACGGCGGGTGCCAATATTGTGCAGTTCTTGCTGGCGATGACCTGCGGCGGGCTGATCTTCCTGACGCAGGCCTTCAAGCCGTACCGCTACGTGCGCCTGGTCGGGTTCCTGGACCCGTTCAAGGATGTGACCGGCATCAACCTGCAACTCTACCAGTCGCTGCTGGCGCTGGGGTCCGGCGGATGGTTCGGGCTGGGCCTGGGGGCGGGTCGCCAGAAGACCGGCTATCTGCCGCTGCCCTACATCGACTCGATCTTCGCGGTGATCGGCGAGGAATTGGGCTTTATCGGCTGCTCGCTGGTAGTGATGCTCTTTTTGTTTTTAGCCTTTCGCGGGTTCCGCCTGGCCAGGCGCACGCCAGACCTGTACGGCGCGCTGCTGGCAACCGGCATCACTACCTGGCTGGTCTTACAGGCGATGATCAATATCGGGGCCAGCACGGGCAGCATCCCCTACACGGGGGTGCCCCTGCCCTTCATCAGCTACGGCGGCTCGTCGCTGATCGTCTCGCTGGCGGCCGTGGGCGTGCTGATTAACATCTCGCGCTATATCCAGGAGCCGGAGGCGCCAGCCTTATCGCGGAAAACGATTGAGATGCGTTTGAAGCGAACGCGCTAAGTTGACCAATTGATTGGGCTGGACAGGTATAAACAAGAGTTATTCATTGTAGGACGTGCATGCGAATACTAGTATCAGGCGGAGGCACCGGGGGGCACATTTATCCAGCCCTGGCGGTGGCGACGCAGTTACATCAGGAATACCAGGCCGAGATCCTGTATCTGGGCAGCGATGATGGGTTGGAGGCGGAGCTGGCCCCGGCGGCCGGTTTCCCCTTCGCCATCGTCAAGGCTGGCAAGCTACAGCGCTATGTCTCGTGGCGCACCCTGACAGGCGTGGCGCGCGTGCCGGTGGGTATCGCACAGGCCGTGGGCATCGTGCGCCGGTTCCGACCGCGCGCGGCCTTCACCAGTGGGGGGTACGTGGCGGTCCCGGCAGGCATCGCGGCTCGCGTCAACGGTGTGCCGCTGCTGATGCACCAGCAGGATGTGCCGGTCAACCTGTCGAACAGGCTGATCGCACCACTGGCGACGCGCATCTCGGTGGCCTTCCCTGACTCGCTGGCCAGCTTCCCGGCGCGCAAGGTCTTGCAACTGGGCAACCCACTGCGGCAGGCCATACTCGATGTGCGCGCAACGGCACCGGAACAGGCGCGGGGCACGCTGGGCCTGGACCCGCGTCTGCCGCTGCTCCTGGTGACCGGCGGTAGCCAGGGCGCGCGGCACCTGAACCAGGTGGTATGCCAGGCCCTGCCACAATTGCTGGCGCACGCGCAGGTCCTGCAGATCAGCGGCAAGAAGCTCTTCGAGGAGACACGCGTGCAGGCCGAAGGGGCCATGGCGGACCTTGACGAGGCCACGCGCGGACGCTATCGACTCGTGCCGTATATGGACGCGGAGATGCCCCTGGCCTTGCAGGCGGCGGACCTGGTGCTGTGCCGGGCGGGCGCGGCCACTTTGAGCGAACTGGCGGCCCTGGGCAAGGCCAGCCTGCTGGTGCCCCTGCCACCGGCCATCGGTGGCTCGCCCCAGGAGATCAACGCGGCCATGTTCGAGCGGCACGGGGCGGCGCAGGTCATTCGCGACGCGAACCTGAAGCAAGATGTCCTTGTAGATCGTGCGCTAACTATTCTTGCAAATGCTGCACTATTACATTCAATAGAACAGGCAACCGGCGCTCTCGCGAAGCTCAACGCGACACGGGAGATCGCGGCGGCAGTGATCAAAATAGCAGGTATGAAAACGGCAAAAGAACCAGAGAACGAAGGCGTACTCATTTGACAAATATGCAATTGGGAAAGTTTTCAACAACTAAATATCATTTCATGGGCATAGGTGGGCAGGGCATCTCGGCGGTAGCACAGATGGCGCAGCAGGCGGGCTGTGTAGTGACTGGCTGCGACCGCCAGGCTTCGGCGACCACACGGGCACTGGAGCAGGCGGGGATCACTATCCAGATCGGCCACAGCGCTGAACACCTGGCGGACGTGGAGGCGCTGGTGATCAGTCCGGCAGTCCCGGCTCTGGATGCCAGCAACCCGGAACTCGTGGCGGCCCAGGCGCGTGGGGTCCCGGTCATCGTCTGGCAGGAGCTGCTTGGCGAACTGATGGCGGACAAATGCGTGCTCTCGGTCAGCGGCGTCCACGGCAAGGGCACGACGACGGCGATGCTGGCCCTGATGCTGGTTGAGGGGGGGCTGGACCCAACATGCGAGATCGGGGCGGTGGTGCCGCATTTCGGGGCCAACTATCGCATCGGTCAGAGCCAGTACTTTGTGAATGAGGCCGACGAGTTCAATCATAATTTCTGGCACTACCATCCGCGCTTAACAATCGTGACTTCGATCGAGTTCGAGCATCCAGAGTTCTTCGCGGACTACGAGGCGTTTCTGGCAGCCTTTGAGCATTTTATCGGCGGCATGGATATGCAGGGCGCTTGGTCTCTGCCACCAACGTTGATCCTGAACGCCGATAGTCCGGGCTGCCTGGAACTATACGCGCGGCTGGCTGACTGGTCGGGGCGCACGATCACCTACGCGGTGGAGGGCATGACGGCGGCGCGCGCGGCAAGCCAGGGGGCGACCTTCGAGGCCTACGATGTGAAGCTTGCCGGCGAGACAAGCTTCCGCGTGCGTGCCCAGGGCGATGATCTGTTCCTGGCGGACAGAACGATCTCCTTGCAATTGCCAGGTATACATAACGTGCAGAATGCGCTGGCGGCATTGACGGCGGCGCGCACGCTAGGCGTAGGCGAAGAGGCGATTGTGCGGGCGCTCGCAAGCTTCGGGGGCATCCGGCGCCGTTTCGAGATACGCCATCAGGGGCCGCTGCTGGTCAACGGACGCGAGCTGGATATCATGCTGGTGGACGATTACGCGCATCATCCTACCGCCATCGCCTCCACGTTGGAGGCGGCGCGCGGACGTTATCCGGGGCGGCGCATTATCGCGGTCTATCAGCCGCATATGTTCAGTCGCACAAAAACGTTCTTTGCGCAGTTTATAGAGGCCTTTGACGAGGCTGATGTGGCGATCATCGCCGACATCTTTCCGGCGCGTGAGCGCGATACGGGCCTGATTCATGCGCGTGACCTGGTAGCAGAGATCGCGAAGCGCCCGCACTTTTCGCAGCCTGGGAGGCAGATCCTGCATGGTGGGGATGTCCAGGCAAGCGCCGCATTGGTGGCCAGTCTACTACAATCCGGCGATCTGGTCCTGGTGATGGGAGCGGGAGACATCTATCTATTAACTGAGCTGTTATTGAAAACACAACAGTAATCTAAGGGAAACATGATGACATTTGATGCTGATACAGTTTACGCTGAGCTGCGCCCGCACTTTCACGAGCGGATACGCATCCACGAGCCTCTGGCGCGCCACTGCACCTTTGGTGTAGGCGGCCCGGCGGACATCTGGCTCTCGCTGGACTCGCGCGAGGAACTGGCAGCGATTGTGCGCATGTGTGCCGAGTACCACTGGCCCTTGCTGCTCATCGGCAATGGCACGAATGTGCTCTTCGCCGACGCCGGAGTGCGCGGCATTGTCGCGCGTAACGTGCTGACACACTATAGTATCGAGGATCACGGCGATGGCACGGCCTTGATGGTTGCGGATGCAGGGGTAAGCTGGCCCAGACTGCTGAACGAACTCGCGGTCCAGGGCTGGGGTGGCCTGGAATTTGGACCGGGCATCCCTGGCACCCTGGGGGGTGGCGTCGTCAGTAACGCCGGCGCCCACAACAGCGATCTGGGACAGGTGCTGGCCTGGATCGAGGTCCTGGATACGCGCAGCGCTTCCGAGAACGCAGAGGAGCTGACACTGCCTATGTTCCGGCGCTACGAGCACGATGAACTCGATCTACAATACCGGCACAGCCGTTTTCGCGAAGGGCGGCGCATCGCGTTCGACGCGCAAGGCTATCCGCTGGCCGCGCCGCGCGCCATGATCGAGCCGAGCGAGATCATCATGCTGCTGGGCATAGATCTGCACCGCGAAAACCCGCAGAAGCTACGGGCCCGCATTGAAGAATATAAGCACCATCGTAAGCAGACCCAGCCCCCGCAGGCAAGCGCAGGCTCGGTCTTTAAGAACCCTCCGGGGGACTATGCCGGGCGACTCATCGAGCAGGTTGGTCTCAAGGGGCAAATACAGGGGAAGGCGCGCATCTCAGAGCGCCACGCTAACTTTATCGTCAACTTAGGAGGCGCGAGCTCCGCAGATATCGTGGAGCTTATCAAGGAGGCTCGCCAGCGCGTACAGAACCAGTTCGGGGTACATCTTGAACTGGAGGTCGAGTTGCGCGGCGAGTGGGAGGTGTCATGACGGAAAAGAAAGAACTGAGAGAGCAAATCGCCTCTCATACCTATAGACGCCAGACGGCATCGCACGCGGAGGGGTCGCAGAGCGTGCAGCCGGTCGCATACAAGCGCGTGGTGACAACGCCACATGAAATCGTGCGGCCCGCCGGGTGGACGGCTATGGCAGAGCGGCGCCAACGCCAGCGTCACACGGCGTACAGGGAGCCAGCAACGCCGCTGGTCGCGCGCCGGTTTTCGCAGATGGGGGCAGGCAGCACAAGCGGACGCATGCAGGCGGTTCGACCCCTTGCACAGCGGCGCAATATGACGCCTATACCCAGGCGTAGCGGGCGCTACCAGGGGCGACCGAAAAATCTATTCTGGCGCGTGCTGGGCTTCATCATCATCGTGGCGATTGTGGCCCTGGGGGCGAGCTTCGCCCTCAATAACTCGGCCTTCCACGTGCGGCAGGTGAGCATCGTTGGAACGCATGACCATACGCTGATCTACCAGATCCAGCGCATGGGCATGCAGGGCCAGAATATCTTCCTGGTCAACACCACTGCGTTCACCCTGCTCATCGGCGCGCTGCCAATGGTGGCTTCCGCCAGGATCGAGAAACAGTGGCCTGACGGATTAAAGATCAGCGTTCTGGAGCGAACCGCCAGGCTACTCTGGCAGACAAAGCAGGGGATCTACGGCGTTGACAATACAGGGATGGTGATGGCTCCCGTGAGCGACCTCAACGGGACAGACCACTTGCAGACCGTTGTGGACAGGCGTACCCAAAATGGCGCCGGTCAGAAGTCGCTACAGCCCGGCTTCCAGCTCAATACAGCAGATGTGCAATTCGCGGGAACGATTTTCGATGTACTGCCTAAAATGACGAGCGTCAAAGTTTTTACGCTCATCTACGAGAGTACAACGTATGTGGATACGGCCACGGGGCGGGGCAGGCCATCGGAGGGTAGCGCGACCTACATCGTCGCCAGCCCCGACGGCTGGGTGGCCTACCTCGGCAACGCCGCCGACCCGAACCCGCTTGAGAACCGGCTGGTCGAGCTACAGCAGATTCTCGCGCTGGCCCAGCAACAACAACTGCACCTGACAACGATCGACCTGCGTTTCGGTCTGCGCCCGGTCTATACGTTAAAAAATTAACTATGTACGGGTCACCCTTCGTAGCTGCGCGATTTATCGCGCTGGGGCTGGCATATCGTCGGGCTGCCCACGCG
>JALYTT010000661.1 GCA_030854145.1 Chloroflexota bacterium
GGACGGCGAGGCAAGCCACGCGCTACGAACGACGACGCTTGGTAACACGAAATGACCGGCAAGGCCAGCCGTGGTGCCTGATATGGGTTATACGTTATAGGGTAGGGATTATGGGGTATGAGGTATGGAGGGGGGAGGCTCGCCGCCTCTGGCGTAGCGAGAGCTCCACCAGCAGAAGAGCAGCATGGAGATGGAGGCTACGACGATAAACTGCGTGAGGCCGATGAACTGGGCGGCGATGCCGGCGAAGAGCAGGATCGGGATTGAGCCGGTGTTATAGAGCATAAACTGGAGCGCGAAGACGCGGCCGCGCGCCGCCTCAGGGGTACGCGACTGCATCAGCGTCTGCGTGGGGATGTTGACACCGGCCATGGCGGCGCCCAGCAGCAGCAGCAAGATGACCGTTGACCACAACAGGAGAGACGACTGCCCACCATGTACCGGGTCGAGCTGGAGCGCGAGACCCTGGCACAAGAGCAGTAGCAGCAGTCCAAGCGCCAGGATCAGCCAGGCGATAACCGTCAGGCGTACCTTCTCTACGCGTTCGCTAATGCGCGGCATCAACACCGACATACCGACAAGGCCAATGGCCGCGGGCGCCAGCACAATCGACATATCCTCGGCCGGGCGGCGCATGATCTGCTGCACAAAAGGACCGGCCAGTTCGCCTATCAGCAGCATAATGTCGCCCACGACAGAAAGCTGAATGACTGCGAAGAAGAGCAGGCGATCCTTACGGATCACACGCCAGCCAACCATAATATCGCGCCACACTGGTCCAATCGACTCGCGCAGCCGCTTCCTGGTCTGCTCAGCGCGTTCATGGATATGCGTCTCATGGAAGGCCTGCGCCGGAATTCCCAGGATGAGTCCGACACAGACCAGGTAGAAGGCGGCCGCGATAACGAACAGCATATCGATGGATTGCACATGCAGCACCAGTGGACCCAGGGCCAGTATAAAGGGCGGGAAGATGGTCGCCACAATGCGCCCCAGCAGGAGAAAACCGATAGCCTGTGAGATAGTCAGCGTGATATTGAAGAGCGAGAGCGCCGGAACCAGCTCGCGCTTCCCCACCAGCAGGGGGATGGCGGCGCCCTCGGCAGGCATAAAAAATTGTCCTACCAGGGAGATCAGAAACGTCAGCGCGAAGAGCGGCCATAGATTCGTGCGATCATATTGCAAGGAAATCACCAGCAACAGCATCAGCAACATACGCAGAACATTGCTGACCCACAACACCTTCCGCTTATCCAGGCGATCAACAAACACGCCAGCCAGCGCGCTGAATGGCACAGCCGGCAAGGTGAAGGCGATAATCGCCAGGCCGGCCATCAGCACTGAATGCGTTGTATTATTGACCAGCACAATCAGGCCGAAGTTCGCGGCATTGAAGACAATCAGCGAAATCAGTTGAGCTAACCAGAGCAGCAAAAAGTTGCGGTTGCGGAGCACGCGCCGAAAGCTGGAAAGCTCTAGCGTTTCCTGTGGGGGCGTCGGCGGGATTTCTACTGAGACTGGCATAGCTTATAGATTCCTTCGTATGTTTTGATCTGCTATCGCAGAGGATAGGCTGCGCAGTCAAAATATGAGTTCTATTGTAACAGATACGTACAAGTATAACCCAAAATCAGAAAAGAGGGGTGATAAATATCCTATATTTCCAGCTCAGGTTACCCAGTCAATTTACAAGATGCGTCTCTTTATATCTACAGAATCAGATGTTGGCACACGCAACTTCACATGACTCTGCTACGCGTATTACTAGAGGTGGATTTATTCTCAAGAAATTCCGGCATATTCCAGTCCTTTTAGTACGCCTCGTAGCAATGGGGAAAAGGGAATCAGCTATGAAACAGCCATTGGAGGCACAGCACGAACGACGGCACTATGCTCCGGCGATCTTGATCCACCATCTCACGGTCAGGCATTCCTTATCGCAAGTACCCGTTACTATGAAAGGCGGGCCAGATCATATTTGTGGCACTGCCCAGCGCGTTGGCTACACAGGGAAGCAGGACCATGATCTCGCGATCTACCGCCTTAAAATCAAGCCAGGCCCGAAATTCTCCACGATTACATTGCCAGGTTTTTTTGTCATCGAGAACGGCGTCTTTGTAGACTACGAACAGTGGAGATGCGCGGTCGAGGTCGAGGGCGCAGACTGACAGGGCGCAGGCGAGCGGCGCCCTACGGATTAGCCCATGAGGCCAGTCCACGCCCTACGGAGTATTGCCAACGGAGCGCAGCGATACGACTCGGCTCAGCAGATCGAACCAGAATGGGGCGCCAAGCGAGACGGCGATGGTGGTAGTGAGCAGCCCGCAAATTTTGCCAAGCCAGGCAGGGAGATCGGCGGGCAGGCGATCGGGGGACCAGCCAAGCTCCGGCTGGAGATGCTGAAAGCTACGCTCGGCCTGCCTGACATCAAGCACTGGCGGCCTCTGATTGGCGGCGGCTCCCTGGGCGGATGAAACGATCGCGGAGCGCACAACGGCGTCGCGCGAGAGGCCACTGATAAGGCTAAATGTATCGATATTCAGACAGGCACAGATGACGAGGGCCAGCGCGAAAAGCATCAATTGCACCTTGCGCTTATACCAGCCGGAGACGCGCTCCATAGTATCGTCGAACCACTGCGCGATATTGAGATGCTCCTGTGCTGAGTCACCATTCGCCGCACGCTTCAACGTGGCAAGAGCCGCCAGCACCTTTGGCTCAACCTGCTGGGCAACATCGGGCTGGGAAATGATATCCAGCAAGGCCAACGCGAAGGTGCGCGGAGGAATATAGGAGGGCCTGCTATCCCTCTTCAGCAAGCTGTCAAATTTCCCCGGCCGGGCCAGCCCATCAATGAGCTGGTGATCGTACAATTTCCGCGTTAGCTCTGCCCCGATCAAATTGCTAATACCAGCCTCAAGCGTCGTCGAGCGCAACGCTAGCAAACGCGCGATGATCCACTCGTTCACAGTCGAGCAGATGAGGCTCAGGAGCGAATAGACAAAGAGGATGCCTACCGCCACTTCAAGGATGTTGGAACCAAACATAAGGACCTCCTGTGTTGATTGCCTGGGGAATGTACTAGAGGAGCGTAAACGCTTGTGGGAGAGGCCGAAAGAGGACAGGTAAAGCAATGCCTCTGAACAGAGTATACCAAGCAGGCAGCCATAAGTCAAGGTGATCGCGAGACGACGAAAGGCGTAGGGGCGCCGTTTACAAGCCCGCCAGGCTGCATTACGA
>JALYTT010000662.1 GCA_030854145.1 Chloroflexota bacterium
GCATAGGCCTACGCGGGCTTGTAAACGGCGCCCCTACCCGATTGCGTGCGATGATTAGATAGTAAAGTGAAGAATCCCGCAGGTAATCTCGCCTACCGGAGGTACCAGTTCGCCGTCTCGCTCAAGCAACCAGCCAGCTAGCAGTTTTCGCAGTTCAGCGCGTGTGTGCTCGTCGTCGGACAGGATAAGCTGCTCCGATAAATCATTCACGGCAAGATCAAGCGACGGGTAATGCTGAGTGGAAGGGAACCGCACGACCTCAACATTAGTATAGATACCCATCTCATACAAGACATCGAGGGCGTGAATATAGCCTGGCGGAAGGCAGCGCTCCGTGCCGTGGAAGTGGCGCCAGAGGTGCGCGGTGGCGGCATCGATGTGGGTAGCGCGCATGTAGATGAAACATGCCCGGTGGGTAGCGGCACGCAATTTTTCTAGAAACGGTACGATCTCGCGAATGGGATAAAGGACATGGCTACAGATCACGATATCCGCCGTCAGATCTCCAGGAGCATCTTGCCAGGTTGCCTGAACAGTGGAGACATTCGTAATGCCTCGCTCCTGCTCGTCGTGGTGCAGGTACTCCAGCATGGTAGCGCTGGGTTCGATAGCGATCACCTGGCGCGCCAGCGGGGCCAGAGCCAGGGAGAAGCGACCGGTACCCGCGCCAACATCCAGGACATCTGTCTGCGGCGTCACGGCTTCACGCACGCGCAGGAAGAAGGGATCAGTGTTGGCAGTATCCTTTGTGGTGCGGTGAAAGCTGCGCGCGCGCCGGTCCCAAAAGTCCGCACTGGTACGACCCAGGCGCGCGTAGGCCTCATCCATTTGCTGCTGGCGCGCATCAATGAGCGCGTGCCAGCGTTCAACAGCGCTCTCCATGAAGTCTAACCTCCATTCGCGTCAGGCGCGTGCAGCTTTGTCTTGAGGCAAGTAAAAAACTGTCCGGTCAGCTTCTCGGCTGTGCCCTGCATGAGGCGCGCACCCACGCTGGCAATGGTGCCGCTGACAACCACTTTGGCCTGCCAGTCCATGCGCGTCTGCGTGCCCTCAAGGTCGGTAAGCAGCATATCACCCGCCAGCTCCACAGCGCTACCAGGAGCCTTGCCCCGGCCCTTGACCACCATGTGATCAGGCTCGTGCATCTCCGGCCGCGTAACATCGAGCGTAAACTTGGCTTTCACGGCACCCACACCGACGCTCACCACCGCCTTCCAATGTTCTTCGCCCAGCTCTTCCAGGCTCTGGAAGCCAGGTGCGCAGGCCGCTACCTTGTTGACATCCACCAGGTAAGCCCATACCGTCTCGATGGGCGCAGCAATGGTTTGTGATCCAGAAAAATCCATACCCGAGGTTACCTTTCTCCCACATGAAATATACCAGGAACCGTGCTCAGTACAAAATAACTACCGGCGACTCCTCTTATCATATCACAGATGCGCACAAGGGCAGGAGTGGGCCGAGCGCTGAGGACAAGAACAGGGATAGCAGGCTGACCTCTCTTCAAGCGGTATAAAGAAGCATGACGCATCTTGTTATGCCTGATTGCTGCGTGCTACACTGCTACTAACATGGCATCCTGGTTCCGCTTCATGGAACCAGGCAGGCAATTTGACAGAAGGAGCGGCACTCGCATGGGCATTCTCTACGAAAAGCGCAACCGCGTCGCCTATATCACCATCAACCGGCCGGAGGCGCGCAACGCTATCGACCTGGAAACATCGCAGGAGTTGCAGGAGGCGTGGCGGGATTTCCGCGACGATGACGGTCTCTGGATCGCGGTCATCACGGGGGCGGGCGATAAGGCCTTCTGCTCCGGGGCCGATCTGAAGTCGCTGATCCCGATGCTGACCGGCTCGGCCCGCAGCGGGGAGCAGCGAGACGACGGCGGCTTCGGCGGGGTCACGCGGGGCTTCGAGTGCTGGAAGCCGATGATCGCGGCAGTGAACGGACAGTGCTTCGCCGGCGGCTTCGAGATCATGCTGTCCTGCGACCTGCGCATTGCCTCTGAGAATGCCGTCTTCGGGCTGACCGAGGTGCGCTGGGGCATTATCCCCGGAGCCGGTGGCACACAGCGCCTGCCGCGCGCCATCCCCATCGCCAAAGCCATGGAGATCATCTTGCTGGCCGAACCGATCAGCGCCGAAGAGGCTTATCGCATCGGGCTGCTCAACAAAGTCGTGCCCCAGGCCGAATTGATGAACGAGGTTGAGCGCTGGACGGCAACGCTGCTCGAACGCGGCCCGCTGGCGCTGCGCGCGGCCAAACAGGCTATGCTCCAGGGCTTGAACCTGCCCCTTGACGAAGGGCTGAAGCTGGAGCAACGCCTATTTAGAGGCCTGCTTGGCACTGAAGATGCGCGCGAGGGACCAACGGCCTTCGCGCAGAAGCGCAAGCCAGAGTTTAAGGGAAAATAGCGTTCTTCATCAGGCTGGCGAGACCCCTCCCTGGGTGCGGCAGAAGACGGCCTTCAGGTAGCTCGTCTCTGGCATAGCCAGGTTGGTGGGGTGATCAACACCGTGGGTATAGCTCTCCAGGAGTTGCACAGGGCGATAGCGGGAGCCGGCGGCGTTCGCCAGCACGCCCAGCAGGTCATCCATACCCACGGAACTGGTGCAAGAGCAGGAGAGCAGGATGCCCCCCGGTCGCAGTACGCTCATGCCCAGGCCGTTCAGGCGGCGATAGGCCTTCAATGCCTGGGGGCGCGCGTCCTGTGTCTTCGCAAAGGCGGGTGGATCGAGCACAACTACGTCAAACTGCTCACCGGCCTCCCGCGCCTGCGTGAGGTAATCAAAGACATCGGCTATATGAAATTTGTGCTGCGCGGGATCAAGGCCGTTGAGGATGAAATGCTGGCGCGCGGCTTCGATGGCCGGGGCCGAGCTATCTACGCTGGTGACGCGCGTTTCGCTATCAGTCAAAGCAGCATACACGGAGAAGCCGCCGGTATAGCTGAAGCAGTTCAAGACGCGCTGGCCGCGAGCATACTTGCGCAGCGCGGCACGTTTGTCGCGCTGGTCGATAAAGAAACCCGTCTTCTGACCATGCCAGGGATCAACCAGGAAGTGGATGCCATTTTCTAGCACCGCCACCTGCTCCGGCACTTCACCGGCCAGCACACGCGGCTCCTCTACCTCCAGACCCTCACGCAGGCGCGCCTGGCTATCATTGCGCAACAGCAACCCGGTCGCGCCGCTCTCCTCCAACAAAATATCGACAAGCGAAGGGAGCAATTGCTG
>JALYTT010000006.1 GCA_030854145.1 Chloroflexota bacterium
ATGTTGCCTGGGGCGCGGGCTTGTAAACGGCGCCCCTACCTCTCCTGCGCCCCTACCTCTCTTGCTCCTCTTCCTCATCCATGTCATCCTCATCAGGTGCCGCGCGTTCCTCGCGACCGGCGCCGGCGATCACGATGATGTATTCTCCGCGTATCTTCTCCTGCGTAATCGCTGCCAGCAGGGTGGAGATTGGCCCGCGCTGGACGCGTTCGAACATCTTTGTGAGATCGTTGGCGAGCGCGGCCTCGCGGTCCCCGTAGACCTCAAGGGCGTCCTTGAGAAAGGACTCCAGGCGGTAGGGGCTTTCGTAGAAGATGAGGGTGTGGGGCGCGTCGCGGTCAAGCTCCAGAAAGTGACGCCGCTTGCCGGGCTTGCGCGGCGCGAAGCCGCGAAAGGTGAAACTGTGGACAGGCAGGCCGGAGAGCACCAGGGCCATCACAAAAGCGCTCGGCCCCGGTATCATCGTGACGTTGACAGTGGCATTGAGCGCGCGGCGCACCAGCGTGAAACCCGGATCGGAGATGCCCGGCGTGCCAGCGTTGGTGACAAGCGCCACTGACTTTCCCTGCCTCAGCAACTCCTCGATCTGCTGGCCCGCGCGCTCCTCGTTATGCTCGTGAAACGCTATCTGGGGCTTGCGGATATCGAAATGCTTGAGCAGCAGGCCAGTCTTGCGCGTGTCCTCGCTCGCCACAATATCCACAGTACGCAGCGTCTCAAGCGCGCGCAGGGTGATATCGTTTAAGTTTCCGATAGGAGTAGCTACCAGGTACAACATTCAGGCTTTCCTTGCCGGCGCCTGGCGCAGCCCTGGCAGCACAGCGAGCACTTCAAGGCGCTTGACTTTGAGCGTATGAGTGCGGGGAAAATCCTCCTCAGGCCAGACGGTGAAGCCGCGTATCTGCTGGTGCGCGGCCAGTTGCTTGTTCGTCTGCTGCACAATAGCTTTGGCTTTGGCAGGGTCGTCCAGCAACAGCACACAGTGAACCTCCGCGCCCTCGTCCTCTTTCTGCAGACCCAGAACCACGGCATCCTTGACATCGGGCCGGCTCGTCAGGATGTTCTCGATATCTTCAGGGTACACGTTCAGGCCGTTGGCCAGCACGATGAGGTTCTTCTTGCGTCCCTTCAAATACAGACAATTTTTCTTGTCAATAGAGCCAAGGTCGCCGGTTTGATACCAGCCGTCCTTGAAGGCGGCGCCGCTGGCCTCCTGGTTCTTCCAATATCCCTGGGCGACGTTTGGTCCGTGAACCAGGATCTCGCCGTCCTGGGCAATG
Organism: Chloroflexota bacterium; assembly: GCA_030854145.1. The sequence goes on from JALYTT010000006.1 coordinate 1,281, forward strand.
CGTACATCTACGCCTGGCAGCGGCTTGCCGACCGACGCGAGCACATGCTCATGGTAAGGGGTAACGCCGATCACCGGGGAGCATTCGGTAGCGCCGTATCCCTGCATCACGCGGAAGCCCATGTTTTCCCAGCGCGTTGCCAGGGTAAGAGGCAGATAGGCGCCACCGCTGACAAAGAAGCGGAAGCGGCCTCCAAAGCGTTTATGCACCGGCGCAAAAAGAACGCGCCGCAGCCTGAAGGGCAGGCACGCCGCCACCCGGTGCAGCAGCTCCCACTGTTTTTCCTTCTTCTGCCGGCGTACCTCGCGCTCGATACCGCTCAAGAAGAGTTGGAGGGCCTGGGGGACCAGGATCATACAGGTGATGCGCTGCGAAGCGAGCAGTTTGAGCAGGGTATCGGGGGCCAGCGAGCGCGCATAAACGACGCTGGCGCCACAGGACAAAAGGGCTAGCTCAACAGTCAATTCTAGCATATGGCTCAAGGGGAGAATGGAGAGCGAGCGGTCCTCCGAGCGCATATTCACCACGCTGGGCGCCGCCATGGCATTGCTGGTAATGTTCCCATGGCTCAGCATGACACCCTTGGGTTGACCCGTCGTACCGGAGGTGAAGACTAGCTCGGCCAGATCACTGTCCTCGACGCGCGGGAGCCGGCTGGTGTCCAGCATTCCCGCCGGCAGGGCCTCGATATCGATAAATGGGAGCGGCATCGCTTGAAGTCCCGCGTGCTGCTTGCCCGTCGTAATCAGTAACCTGGCCTCTGTGTTCTCCACGATACGATTCAGAAAATCTTCCTTGCTACTGACATCCAGCGGGACGACAATGGCCCCGACCAGTAAGGTCCCAAGATAGGCCACCATCCAATCGCTGCAACTGGCGGCCCAGAGCAGCACACGGTCGGCCTTCTCGATGCCCTGTTCCTGTAGATAGCCTGCGAAATGCTGGACCCGCTCCTGAAGCTCACGGAACGTCAAGGTCGCGATCACGCCGCCTTCAATCGGCTCACTTAAGGCAGGATGGTCTCTAAAGCGCTCAACAGCCGTAGCAAATAACTCATTGATGGTCAATATGCACCCCTTTCTAGTTTATAGCATGCACATACACTATGTAGGCCCCGCTATAAATTCTCCCCTGAGGACTGTGCGGACGAGCGACGCGCCATATGCATTAGCAAAGGCGGATACTGCTGATTATAATAGAGATGGGCGTTTTTCGCTAGTAGTGACCAGTATTTATATATTGTTGTACAATGATAAGTGGGATACTCTGTTTCAAGTCGGTGATTTGTATAGAATACTCGGCCTATTTTGCATTCAAATCGTCTACTCGCTATAGCATTTCTGATACTCGTTGTGTGTTGTAGACATACTTACTTCTACACTCTGGTTAGGTACATAGAAATATGTACAATGTGAGAGGCAATCTTTGTTAACACTCGACCAATACTGCACTTAGCTATTGACCAGATACCCCAAGTATGGTAGAATACGATTAGTGTTTTACTTAGCTCTTTCTGCCTCCCTGGTGCAAGCGTATTCATATACAAGAAATCCATAAAACAGCCAGCGTAGCACAGGGGGTAAGCTAGTTATGCGCCATAAGCAGAGCGTATGTTAAATCATTCGAAGATCGTATTTTCAGTATCGAAAAAAGATACTTCCAGAAAGGAATACTTCTATGCCATCGGTTGAAACTGCCAATGTGGGCAAAGCTGTTGCTGCCCGTGTCGGCACAAATATTCGCGAGGTGCGGACCAAACTTGGGCTGACGCAGGCACAACTGGCCGCGCCCGAGTTCTCGATCTCTTACATCTCAGCTATTGAGCGGGGGAAGATTCGCCCGTCCCTCAAGGCTCTCTCTATTTTAGCGCGGCGCCTGGATGTCCCCCTGACGTTTCTCCTCGAGGGCACGCCGGCCGGCGCAGCGGAGGCCCGCGCTGTCGGTTATTCTCCGGCCGACTCCGGACCCGATCAGCGCATCGAGGTCGATCTGTTGCACGCCAATGTCCTCGTCCAGCAGCATGAGTATAAGCAGGCCGAACAGGTGCTGGCTCCTATCCAGCCAGAGCGCATCACAACGGATCAAGTGTATCGCTTATATCTTTTACGCGGCCTGATCCATCTTGGGGAGGGTGAATATCAAGAGGCCGTCGTTGATCTGCGTGCGGCCGTCAGCCAGGGCGAGGCGTTGAACGACCTGGAGTATACCGAGCGTGCCCGCAACCTGCTGGGCCGTGCCTACTTCCTGTTGTACAACTACACGCTAGCCCTGGAGAACCATCTGCGCTGCAACACAGTGATCGAGAACGGGCAGATGAACGACCCGGTCTTCGCCCTTGATGTCTTTAGCAACCTGGCAAACGACTACTTCCGTCATGGCGATCCTGAGAAGGCCATCGATTTCTACAATCGCGCCCTGAAGACGCTTGACGGTATCAATCGAGACAGCAAGAGCTTCGCGCAGAAATATATGGAGATCAGCCAGCGCTACAAGACAGCCGGGAAACTGTCGATGGCGCGCGAGTACGCGCTGCGCAGCCTGGCCATCTATGAGATGCGCGATGAGCAGCGCGTCGTGGGCCTGACACACCAGCGACTTGGCAAAACGCTTGAGAAGCAGGACGACCTGGACGGAGCCGAGAAAGAATACCGCCAGGCCATCGAGATTGAGCGCGAACTCAACGACGAGGTGGCCGCCTCCATCTGTCACACCAGCCTGGCAGAACTGCTTCTGAAGCGCGAGCAGCCGGACGAGGCCGAGAAGGAGGCGCAGGAGGCCCTGACCTTCGCGCGCTCCAGCCAGGACCCACAGACCCAGGGCCAGGCGCTCATTGCCCTCGCGCAGATCCGCCACCAGGCCGGGGATTTCAAGGCCGCCGACGACCTGTTCACCCAGGCCCTCGAAATGCTCGATGCCTCCAACGCTCACGAAATCGCTGCCAGCGCCTACTTCCGCTTCGCGACGCTCCTTGAGGCGCGCGGCGATATGCCGCGCAGCTTGCAAGTCTATAAGAGGGCCTACGAACACCAACGCCAGGGCAATCGCGGGAACGAATAGCTTGAAAAAACAGGATTTTTTGTAGCAAGAGGAGCGTGGGAGGTTGGCCGGACCGGTCAACAACCTCCCACGCTCCTCTTGCTACAAAAGCCATGTTCTGCTGGGAAAGGAAATCCTTGCAATGCCATTCACGGCACATGCCCTCAGGTACGAGCCGGAGAAGAGCTTTCCCGCGCTGTATGCCTACCTGCACCAGCGGGCACAGCGCTTTCTGGGGTCGTTGCGCTATGATAGCGACGAGGTGGACCTGGTCGTCGGGCATGTCATAGAACGGCTGGTCTGCCTGGGCCTCATCGGTGGCGGCGATCACGCGCCTGCCACGGCCCTCGACCAGTTGAACGATGCGCAGTTTTACGCGTTCCTCAATCAATGTGTAAAGAATAAAGCCATCGACCGCTTACGTAAGCGCCGTCTGCTTGTCTCCTCTGTAGCCGAACTGGACTATGCTGAAGAAACAGAAGGTGAGAGCGATCGTGACCCTTTAAGCGAGGCGGTCGAGCCAGCCTGGGGCCCGCCTCCATTCGCAACCCCTGAAGAGGTCGCGCTTCACCTGGCATCCCAGCAGGAGCTGCGCAACCTGCTGAAACATTGCATCAAGGCCCTCAGCGGCGCTCCCCGCCAGTTTCAAGCTGTGCTGCAGGAACTGGAGGAGATGGGCGCGACCGAACTCCTGCAGGATGTGCTCACGGAAATACAGGCCAACATGCCGCCTCTGGATGCGCCATTAGCGCATAGCAGCCAGCACAAGGACCATGCCCACAAAAAACTGCGCCCCTGCCTCCAGGCACATAGCACAAATTTGGCAGTGATCGTCGCATTACGTTTAACAGAGTATGTCGCAGATGCCACCAATCGCGGCGAAGTACCTATCCAGGCTCTGGCACAAGAGACACTCTCGATCCATGACGTGCAGCAGGGTCTGAGACAACTGGTGACCGAAGGCCTGCTCGCTTGGAATGGGGGTGAGACTATCCACCTCACAGCGGCCCAGGTGAAGCATCTGTCGCGCTTCTATAAGGAAGAATAGGTATCCAGGCTCTGGAAGGAGGCTATTGATGAACGATCACAAACAGTTTGAGGGTCCGCCCGGTCAGCCAGGTAGCGCCGAGCTGGCGCTCTGGTTACAGCGCGTGATGACACCAGCAGGCATAGCTGGAGAGCCCGCACCCGCGAGTGTGAATAATGAGCAACTGGCTTTATTGCAGGATGGCGAGGATCACCTGCGCTTCTACCAACAACTACCAGATTTTGTGATGGCGCTCCTCAATGGCTCTACCCAGATCGATATCCGCTATGCCTCCCTGCTCTATCATCTTCTAGGCTGTCCTACCTGTCACAGCGCCTACCTGGAGACCTACCGGGCGATGCGTGTCGCCGTGCAGAGCAGCATGGAGCCTCTCGAATTGAGCCAGCCAGCCCTGCCCCTGGCCACCGTGCCACCGCGCGTCCTGGTCCACCTATGCCAATCGCTCATCAGGCAGGCTGAACTTGTGCTACGCGCCTCCGATCAGGACGAGAGCGAACGACAGGCGAGCGCACGCGCCTTGCTGCAGCGGGCGATGCAGGTAAGCACGCACATGATGCAGATGCGCGGCCGCGCGCTACAGGACCTGGTGCGCGTCGCCACGCTCTTCGAGCGGCCTGCCGAAGAGAGCGGACCCCAACCAGCGGCCTATACCTACTCCTGGCAACTCACCGGCGGAGGAGCGCGACATGGCGGCAAGGTGCTGCGCCGGGCTGAGACCCCGACTCGCTCTCCGGCAACACCTCCGGATCAGCCGACGATCTACATCCAATCGCACACCCTTGAAGGGAGCATCACCCAGCAGGGAGATACCCTGGAACTGCACCTCCAGGATCTCGATCCCTCGTTGCGCAGCAGGTATCTGAGTGTCTCGGTGCCGCTTGGCGGACTACTCGAACCGGTACGCTGGCTAGGGGGCAATCCACGCGCCATCCGCAGCTCCACGCCTGTCGATGAACACGGCTCGCTGAGCATGCCCCTCGGCGAGACCGCCCTGCGACTGACCAATACTGAGGAACGCAACCTGCTGGAAGTGATGTTCTTACGGCTCGAAGTGCGCCCGCTCAAGTAGCCGGGTCAGCCAGAGTGCCGGGCTGGAACTCTACCGTCCCGCTTTTCCCCCCACTCTTGCGTGCCACGTAGGCCTGTTCGAGCGTGATGGTCGTATCGACGCCCTTACACATATCATAGATAGTCAGAGCAGCAACAGTGGCGGCGGTGAGCGCCTCGACATCGACTCCGGTCTTATAGGTCGTCCTGGTGCGCGCCTCGATGAAGATCAGCCCTTGCGCGCTATCCAGAGTGAAGTGCAGGTCGATATGGGTCATCGGCAGCGGGTGACACAACGGGATAAGCTGCGGTGTCTGCTTGGCCGCCATGATGGCCGCGATCTTCGCCACCTCCAGCACGCTCCCCTTGGCGATCTCGTTATTCTCGATCAGACGCAAGGTCTGCGGCGCCATGCGCACGCGCGCCCTGGCAACCGCCTCGCGAAACGTCTCAGGCCGCTCCGTCACATCGACCATATGGATAGACCCGCGCTCATCCAGGTGGGTCAACTGCTGCTGGTTCGCATCTTGTGTCATACTTGATGGTTGTCCTTTTCTGTTTTACCCCTGGATATACCGGCTTATCTTCTGGCGACTCTCATAAGCGCGCCGGATGTAGGCAATAGCAGCGCGGTCTTTCCCCTGCCTCTCCAGGAGCTGGACGTAGTACATCGCTTGCTCGGCCAGTTCTTCATGGGCGTCCAGGCGTTCGAGCATATCCAGGCCGGATGTAAAACACGTATCGCCTTCCTGGTAATCCGACTTCTCGTATGCGATGCGCCCAAGCACCAGCAGGGCTTCAGCGCCAACGATGGTATCGCCGGAGGAGGAGGAGAGATGCCTGGCTTCCTGCGCGTCTTTCTCAGCCTCATCCAGGGCGTGGTGCTCGAGCAGCCAGGTTGCCAGGTGAGCTTTCGCGCTGGCCCTGGCAAGCGGCTCATACACCTGACTGCTCGACTGGAGATCCTCGTCCAGCCGGGCTCGCATCCCTTCCTGATCTATCTTCATCATAGCATGATAGAGGTAATGATAGATCTCGCTCTTCAGAAGGACATACGATCGCTGGTTGTAAAGGTACAGACATTTGTATGCATTCAATGTAGCCTGAAAGTACTCTTTGGCTTCAGTGTATTGCTGGCTCAAGTTCCAGTAGGCCAGCTCTGGATGCTGGGCCTCGGTGTGTGCTTCGATCGCGTTTATAGCTCGCCTTAGCATGTCGATAGCCTGTTCAACCCGGCCCAGGTGTATATAATACTGACCCATATTGGCATAGACCTGGGCCATAAAAAAGGGGTCCTGCACCTGGCTACCCTCTAGAAGCGTGAGGCAGTGCTGGTGGAGTAGGAGGGCCTGTGCATAGTTGCGCATAGCTGCATATACCGTTCCTAACAAGTACGAGATATGCGCACTGATGGATGTGTCGCTCAAGTCCTTTGCAAGCTGCGTGGCTTCGTTGAATGTGGTTTCAGCCTCGTGCAATTTGCCTGTATCGCGATAGGCCCAACCAAGTAAGTAACGCACGTGCGCCTGCTGGCGGCGCTTCAAATTTTTAGGCGCGAGCTTCTGTAATTGCGTCAGTGCCCTGGCCGCCGTTCCCTGGCAGATATAGATCTGCATCTCCAGCAACGCCAGGTCTACTTCATCTTCGCCGCGGAGAAACAGACCTGAGGCGAGAGCCTGCCCTCCCTCACCCGGAACCTGGCTCGGCAACAACTGCGTCGAGGAGAGGCCAAGGCGCGTGGCGAGAATCTCCAAAGCGCGGATCGAGGGATGAATCTGCCCTCGTTCAATAGCCGAAATGTAACTGACGGAAAAGTCAGGTCTGGCAAGCTGGCTCTGAGTGAGCCTTTTTGCTACCCTGGCCTCACGTATTTTAGCCCCAACCGACTGCCCAAACTGATTGTGGAATGAATCTGGCGACATTTCACCCTCCTACATACATCACACGCGTAAACATGACGAGTCAACAAATAAATAATATACATCTAAAATGGATTGTAAAGTCTGTTTGTATCTTTGTCAATACGCTAATGCAATATAGGATGAATACATATACTTTGTCCTTGTGTTACAAATACAGTCGCGGCCAAGGCTTCCTTTCGACAAAGGCCTGGGTATATAATGGCAAGGACATACTTATGGCAGAATCAAGCGACCTCACGAACCTCTCATAAAATTTTTTCAGGAGTAGCACGGGCAATGTTTCGTTTTCTAACAGCAGGTGAATCGCATGGGCCATCTTTGACCATGATTGTAGAGGGATTACCGGCCGGGATGCCGGTAGAGAGGACGGCTATCGACGCGGATTTGCGGCGGCGGCAGGGGGGCTATGGGCGTGGTGGGCGCATGAAGATTGAGAAGGACGCGGTGCGCTTTCTCGCCGGAGTGCGCCACGGCCAGACACTGGGATCACCGGTCACCATGCAGATCGAGAATCGCGATTGGGCGAACTGGGAAGAGCGCATGAACGCGGAGCCGGCGCAGGCACCTGTTGAGCCAGTGACACGGGTACGTCCGGGGCATGCTGATTTCACGGGGGCCATGAAATATGGTCACAGCGATATTCGCAACGTCATTGAGCGCTCCAGCTCGCGCGAAACGGCGGCTCGTGTCGCGGTGGGCAGTCTCTGCCGCCAGTTGCTGGCGCACCTGGCGATCACGGTCCACAGCCAGGTGCTCTCGGTAGCCGATATTGGCTATGAAACCGCGCGCCCCATGACGCGCGAGGCCTATCCTGATGCCCTCTGGGAGCAGGTAGAGGCCTCGCCTATGCGCTGTGCCGACGCCGCGCTGACCGAAAAAATGATCGCGCGTATCCTGGAGGCCAAGCGCGACGGCGACACCTGCGGCGGCGTCTTTGAGGTTATCGCCTTTGGCGTCCCCATCGGCCTGGGCAGCTTCAGCCAGTGGGATCGCCGCCTGGGCACGCGCCTGGGTGCGGCCATGATGAGCATCCCCTCAGTCAAAGCGATGGAGATCGGGGCAGGCTTCGAGACGACGCGTACCACCGGCTCGCACGTCCACGACGTGTTGCGGCACGGCGACGATGGGCGCTGGTTCCATCTGACGAATAACGCCGGCGGCATCGAGGGCGGGATCACTAATGGCGAGCCACTGGTGGTACGTGTGGGCGTGAAACCCATTCCATCGCTGGCCCACCCGCTGCCATCGGTAGACCTGGCAACGGGAGAGAATATCGAGCAGACGCGCTACGAACGCAGCGATGTCTGCGTCGTGCCCGCCGCCGGCGTCGTAGGCGAGGCCATGATGGCCATCGTTCTGACAGAAGCCGTCATCGAGAAATTCGGAGGCGATAGCCTGGCGGAAATGCTCAAGCACTATCACGCTACCCCAGCCACGTAGGACTATCCTTTATTAGCTATTTTGCTTGTCAATCGCTGAGAACAATGATACACTTCTCAAGAGATTCGCGTCGGCCTCCACGGGCGAGGCAAGCCATAGCCCCTACGCGGTGTTGGGTATATTGAATTTCAGAACGGATCAATATAGAGGGATTGCGCAATGAATATCAGCGGGAGCATACGCAGATTAAGCCAGGTCTTCATCATCCTGTTTGTCGCTCTAAGCGGGGGGTTGGTCTACTGGCAGGTGGTCGTGGCGCAGCAGGTAACAGCGAACATCCGCAATGGTCGGCACTGCCTGCCTGACGCCGCGCCGATACGTGGGCGTATCTTTGATCGCAATGGCGTCCTGCTGGCGGACTCCAAATTGATCGACCCCAACAACCCGCCGGTCAACGACGCCGCGGTCTGCGGGTACCAGCGTCACTATTACCTGAAAGATTATCCCTCGCTGGCAGGCTTGATCGGCTTCTATATCGGCCCTAACTACACTTCGACCGGCATTGAAAAGCAATTCGATGCCTATCTCAGCGGCCAAAAAGGCTTTAGCGTGCTGGGAAATACCGTCAACCAGGCGCTGCACCGGCCGCCGGTCGGTGATGACATCTACCTGACCATCGATACGCGTATCCAGAAGATCGCGGAACATTACTTCGATAAAGATGGGCCGCGGGCAAATAACCCGATCGGGCTCCCCATCATTGATAACCAGCTCGTCTTCGCCACGGACCGGGGCTCGGTTGTGATCTCTGATCCACATACCGGCGAGGTCCTGGCTATGGTGAGCCGGCCAACATTTGATTCGAACCGCATTGCCGCCGGGGACTTCGCGTACTTTGACCAGTTGAACGCGAACCCTGAGCAACCCCTGGTGGAACGCCCGCTCCAGTCGCGCTATGTGCCCGGCTCGACCTACAAGACCGTCACCCTGCTGGCGGCGCTGGACTCCGGGACCATGCAAATGAGCGAGCCGTTTGACCAGAAGCAGGCCATTGGGCCCATCATCCTTGGCGGTGAGCGCTTTGGCCCGACGGGCAATAATATTGAGCATGTGGTGCATCATTTCCCGGTCAGCCTGGCCTATGGGTACGCGCACTCGGATAATATCATCTTCGCCCAGGTGGGCGTCAAAACGGGGTCACAGACCTGGCTGGATTATAACCGCCGCTTTTATGTCGAGCGCGATATCCCCTTCGATCTACCGGTCGCCAGGAGCCATGTGCTGCCAAACGGCCAGCAAACGCTCTCGGACGCGCAATTAGGGGAGAACGCGTTTGGGCAGGGGGTGGACTTTATCACGCCGATGCAGATGTCATTGTTCGATAATGGCATCGCCAACAACGGAAACTTGATGCGACCGTACGTGGTTATGAAGATCCAGACTCCAGCGGCCAATAACACAACCACACCCGCCTCCGTTGGCGATACTACTGTGATCTTCTCCAATAGCCCGCAATCGCTGGGCAATCCGATCAGCGATCAGACGGCGAACCAGGTGCGCTACGGGATGTATGGCGTGGTGCGCTGCGGCTCTGGTGCCGTGGTGGAGAAGCTGACCAATTCCCCCTGGGCAATCATCGCCAAAACGGGTACGGGCGAGGTCGGTGGCGCGGCCCACCCGCAGGCCTGGCTGATCACCCAGGCGCCCTACCACAGTCCCCAGCTCACGATTGTCGGCATGCGTGAGAACGGCGGCGAGGGCGGCTACCTGGACGGCCCGATGATCGCGGATATGTACCACGACATCTTCACACAGGTGATGAAGGCGCAGTTGCCGCCCCCAATTGATCCGTTTAATCCGTACTGCTACGATCAAGGCTTCGTAAACTAAGGTCTTTGGCATATGGTCTACGGAATAATCCCATACGCATAGAGGCGCGAGAAATAGGCACAACAAAAGAGGTAGAGGCGCCGTTTACAAGCCCGCCTGGCAACATATGATATCGGCTTGCCAGGCGGGCTTGTAAACCGCGCCTCTACCTCTCAGGTGCCCTTATGGCTGCTGCATCTTCTGCCAGCAGGCGTCGCAGTAGCCGGCGGCCACGAGGTCGAGCGTGAGGCTATGGTAATGGTATTGCTGCTGCAACTGTTCGTGGAGATTGCCGAGCAGGGTATCTTCGAGATGGATGACGCCCCGGCAACCGCGACACACGAGGTGATGGTGGGCATTGCCTTCCATCACCTCATAGTGCGGCTGCTCACCCGGCAGGCGGTTCTCGCGCACAATCCCCAGTTCCTTCAAGAGTTCCAGAGTACGATAGATTGTCGAGAGGCTCACGAAAGGATTACGCTCCTGCACGCGCTCGGCGATCTGGTCAATGCTCAGATGTGCGTTGGCTTCCTGGATCACGCTTAAAATCATATAGCGCTGGGGCGTCAGGCGATAGCCCTTCTTGCGGAGCATCTCGTTGCTGGAGTTGACGTAATGATGCATCGGAAACCCCTGGTTCTCTATGGTATGGTATGTAGTAGTGTAAGCATATCCTACTACCTTGGAGCTATCTTGGCAATCCTTCATTACCGTTGGCAGAGTCATGAGCCTGGACCTGGCATGTTCCTGACTGATCTTGTGCGATAAAGAAGAGGATGATAAACAATGGCTGTACAAGACTTCTGGCGCTCACCTTTTGATCCTGAGCGCGTGATGAGCATCCGTGTGGCCCACTGGCAAGCTGCTGAACAGCAACAACGCGAGGAATACCTGACAGTTGAGGAGCCTTTCGAGGTGCGTATTGACGGGAGCAGCCTGGCTGTCATTATGCGCACTCCCGGACACGACCGCGAACTGGCACTGGGGTTCCTCTTCACAGAAGGTGTCATTCAGCACGCGGAGAAGGTGCTGGCGGTTGAGGACGCCGTTGACTCCGATGGGCTACCGCTGGCGAATGTCGTGAATATTATGTTGCGTCAGAGTGCGCAAGCAGAGTCGCAGTCAGCCAGCCATACAGCATTCGAGCGCCATTTCGCGGTCTCCGCGAGTTGTGGGTTATGCGGCAAGAACAGCATCGCGGACCTGGTGATCTCCACACCGCCGCTGGAACCGGATGAGGTGCGCATCTCCTGCGGGTGCATCTATGAACTACCAGCCCGCCTGCGCGAGGCACAATCCGTATTCACGCACACCGGCGGGCTGCACGCCGCCGGCCTCTTCGACGATATGGGGCACCTGCTGCTGCTGCGGGAGGATGTAGGGCGGCACAATGCAGTCGATAAGCTTATCGGGCATGGTCTGCTGCATGGCGACTTCCCCTATGGCCGACATATCCTGATGGTCAGCGGGCGCACCTCGTTTGAGATCATCCAGAAGGCCTTGCTGGCACGCATCCCCTGCATCGCCGCTATTTCAGCGCCCTCCAGCTTAGCCGTGGAACTGGCAGAGCGGGCCGGCATCACGCTTATCGGCTTTCTGCGGGACCGCTCTATGAATGTCTATACACATCCTGAGCGCGTGATCTCGTAATTCATTGGAGCGTATCTATGAGCAGAGACAATGCTGGAATTTTGAACACATGACACATAAAGAACAGAGGCGTTTGTAGATGAACTTTTCTCAACAACAGGTGAGCACACAGCAAGAGATTGCACCGAACCGTGTTCTTGCATTCAGCGATGGGGTATTCGCCTTTGCCATTACCTTGTTAATCCTGAACATCCATGTGCCACTCCCACAGGAGTTACTCACTACGAAAAAGAGTCTCCTCGATGCGTTGGGCGAACAGTGGCCGACCTATCTCAGTTTTCTTTTGAGCTTTCTCATCGTTGGGATTGTGTGGGGAAACCATCACACGATGTTCAGCTACATCAAACGCTCAAACCATGCCTTAGTAGTCCTCAACCTGCTCCTGCTTCTCAGTATTGTCGTTCTCCCCTTCATAGCTGCACTCCTTGCTCTCTACATAGGGACACCAGAGCAGCAAACTGCCGTTCTCATCTACAGTGGAGTTTGGGCAATAGGGGGATTTTTCTATAACATGCTATGGTGGTACTCTTCGTGGAACCATCGTCTCCTGGACAAAGACCTTCCTCTGGAAACGGTGCGCAGGCTCACACGACGCTATCTCTTTGGACCTCTGTTCTATATGCTTGCCTTTGGATTGTCTTTTTTCTGGAATGGAACACTTGGCTTAGGTCTTTGTATTCTTCTGGCCCTCGCGTACCTGCTCCCAACAGTTGCGGACCGTGTGCGTAGTTAAACAGAAATTAGTACCCCTTGCGGGGTATACATAGCTACTGATATAATCGGGCTATGCAGAACGATACTATTGCTGCGATCGCTACACCGCCTGGCGCCGGTGGCATTGGTGTGGTACGTGTGAGCGGGGACGATGCCTTCTCCACAGTATTGCCCATCTTCCGACAACGCGGTGGGTACAGCGCGCTTCCTCCATCCCATATGCTCACCTATGGGCATATCGTTGATCCGGTCACCCAGGAGGTGCTGGACGAGGTGCTAGCAGCCTTTATGTACACCCCGCACACCTACACGCGCGAGAACGTTGTGGAGATCCAGGGACACGGCGGCCCCCTGGTGCTCCAGCGTATCCTGCGCCTGGTCCTGGCCCAGGGAGCGCGCATGGCGCACCCTGGTGAATTCACGCTGCGCGCCTATCTCAACGGGCGGCTTGACCTGGCCCAGGCCGAGGCGGTGATGGACCTGATCAGCGCGCAGACAGAGACGGGACAGCGCTTAGCGATGCAGCAACTGCGGGGACGTGTCTCCGCGCAGGTACAGGAAGCCCGGCATAGCATTCTTGGCGTCCTGGCGCGCATCGAAGCGAGCATCGATTTTCCCGAAGAGGATGTGCCAACGCCACAGCCCGACACACTCGGTCCCCTGATCGTCATGGCACAGCAACAGTTGCACGCTCTGCTCTCAGGCTTCGATCAGGGGCGACTCTACCGGCAGGGCCTGCGCACCACCATCATCGGGCGTCCCAATGTCGGCAAATCCAGCCTGCTCAATGCCCTGTTGCGCAGCGAACGGGCCATCGTCACACCCATCGCGGGGACGACGCGCGACACCGTGGAGGAGGTTGCGAACCTGCACGGCATGCCACTCCACCTGATCGATACCGCCGGGATCACGCCCACCGACGATCCCATCGAGCAGATAGGCGTCCAGCGTAGCCGCGCAGCCGCCGAAAGCGCCGACATCGTGCTGCTGGTCTTTGACGGTTCGCAGGACCTGGCGGAGCAGGACCGGCGCATTTCGCAGGAGCTACGGGCCATGGGGTTTGGTAGAGAAGGCAACGAACAAGCCAACGATTATGAAACTAATCGTAGCAGCCGACCCGTGATTACTGTTATGAACAAGTCGGACTGCGCACAGCGCCTGCGAAGCGCTGAGGTGCAGGTGCTGTGGCCCGGCGCGCCGCTCGTCACGACATCGACGCTTACCGGGGCCGGTTTAGCCGAACTTGAAGAGGCCATTGCCCAAGTGGCGCTGGGTGATAGCGCACTGACCGGTGAAAGCGTGCTTATCACCAATGCGCGGCATCAAGAGGCCCTGCGGCGCGCGGCCGAGCACCTGCGGGCCTCGCTGACAACGCTCGCAGAGGGCCTGCCATTGGATTTTATCTCTATCGATCTGCATGCCGCATATACTATACTTGGTGAAATTACCGGGGAGACCGCCAGCGAAGACCTGCTAGAACGTATCTTCAGCGAGTTTTGTATCGGAAAATAGTCCCCTGGCGTGGGTTGAGGGGACATCCATAGTATAAAAATGGGCAGTATAATTTTGCCTGTTAAAGGGACGATCATGCTACTAAATACACCAAAAAAGAACCTGTTGCTTATACTTGTGGTGGCGCTGGTTGGGAGTAGTGTGCTGGTGGCATTTGCATACCATATGGCGGTCATGGCATCGTCAACAAGCGCGTTTGTGCAGCCGACCACTCCTGCCACATCCGCCCCTACGAGGCCGCGCCTGGTTGGTAGCGCGACGACGGCAGCGACACCAACACCAACGGTGGGCGTAACACCTACTGCGGCACCGGTACAGCCGGCATCGGTGCTTGGCATACAGGGTAACTTCCCAATCTTCGCCGGCACTGGCGTGCAATGGGTGCGCATCGCATATCATACCTGCCATGGAGGAAGCTCGGACAGCGTGGCCCTCAAAAATACCGTCACGCGCTATCACACTCTGGGGCTACACGTTCTTATGACCATGTGCCAGGTCATCGGTAGCAAGCTTTTCAATACCCAGCCATTCAGCGATATAGGGCAGGCTGGACCGGACGCGGTGCAGTGTGGCAACGAACAAATGAAGTATGACCCGCCAGCCATCGCCTTTGTCACACCGGCACACTTTGCCAAATTCTTCGATCTCTGCCAAAGCACGGTCCACATCCTGGACCCCGGCATTCCGGTGATCCTTGGCTCCCTTGACCCGGTTGTAGCGACCATTGACTACCAGCGACTGGCATATCAGGTGCAGTACCTGGACTCCACGGAGTATGCCATGAACACCTCGGTCCATCCCAATGGTCACTGGAGCTGGCGCTCCCAGATCGTGGGCCTGATCGATAGCTGGCATAATGGCTACCCTGGCACGTATGTCAACAATCTGTTGGCCCAGTTTAGCTACTGGTCGCAGCAAATGCATTACGATCTGTATAAAGGGGATCTGGGCCACCATATGTGGGTAGTGGAAGGAACCGGCTGCTTTAAGGGCTGCGGCATCAATGCATATGATAGCCGGGAGGTTGCCCTGGCTCATATATTTACGCTCATTATAGATGTACAAACAACGAAGCGCTTCAAGGTGCCTTTCTTCTACTTTAGCGGGAATGATTTTGTCCAGACAGGCGTCTACTGGCCTATTGGCATTCTGGATATTCATAACCATCCCAAGCCTCTGCGCCAGGATTTGGGCATGGGCAGTGTGGCTCTCACGCTCTCCTGCGCCAGCGGCAAAGTGCGTGTCGTCGATCAACTACACCTGCTGGGACAAATGTATAACGGCTGTACACTGCCAGATAATTATCGCAGTATCCTGATGAGTTAAGCAACGACAGACGCCTTCGTCTATCGTAGGGGTCCGACCAGAAATCATGCGACTCAAGGGGCGAGACCGTGTGGCTCAGTTCACCATTTGGGAGGAGCGCAACCTTCCTACACATGTGCGCTCCTCTCTTCACCTCACCTCGAACGCCAGCCGGAAGACACCAGCTTTCCTTCTTCCTCTACACAATCGAGACAGGCATCGGGACAAAACCGGGACCATGCCTCATGACAACGGGACACGACATCTCTTACACTGGTTGCAGATACACAGGACAGCAGGCCGTCCTTCCTTACCGAGCCTGTCTCATTTTCGTAGAAAGGGAACAACCATGGTCTCGCTGAGGATTTTCGGCACTCCAGTCAAGGTAAAGCTAACGGTCCTGGTCCCCATCGTTGCTCTTTGGGCAGGCGTTACCTGGTTGGGGTTCTCTTGGCATCCAGAACGTGGATTCTGGCAAGGTGTCCTCATTGGATTTGTCACAGTCATTCTTCTCATGCCTGCGGACTTTGGACATGCTCTCGCCCACATTTTCAGCGCTCGCTATGCAGGGGCACCAATGGACGAAATACTGATATCAGCGGATATGCCACGAACCCTCTATTGGAACAATGAGGTTTCACCGGATGTCCATCGGATACGCGCATTAGGTGGTCCCATTTTCAACGCGGTAGGATTGCTCCTGAGCGCAGGGGTCTATGCAGTCGCATCAGGCCATGCCATCGTAAGAGAGCTAGCGGCATGGTCGGCGGGAGGGCATGGACTCATCTTGCTAGCTGCCCTGCTCCCTCTGCCCATAGTGGATGGGGGCACGCTCCTGAAGTGGACACTGGTAGCACGAGGAAGGACAGAGGCGGAAGCGGATGAGACGATACGGCGAGTCGACTGGGTAATGGGAATAGTGGGGGGGCTGATTGGTATAGGGTTCATCGTCATGCAGGTGTGGATAGCAGGTGTGATCCTGGTGGGAATTGGTGCCGTTGTCATAGCTATAGCGGCAGGCAAGATTCGCTAGGGTTCGCCCTCCCCAATTGGGACCGCACTCGCAAAGGAGTACGGACAGAGAGACAAGTATGATGTACAATTGTCATGGAAAAACCGGACAGGAAGAAAGAACTCAGAAGCTGGGAAAGAGAGTTTCCCGGTGCGATTGGTGAGAAAAGTTGGGGAGCACACGGGCACTCCTACGTATCCAGTGAGCGTGACTGACCAGCGCGACTGGTCAACAGGAAGAAACAGGAGGAGCTATGGAGTCGATTCGCATCCTGATCGCCGATGATCATCCGCTCTTCCGCGATGGGCTGCGGGTCTTGCTGGAGTCGGTCCCAGATATGCAGGTGCTTGGTGAGGCCACGACCGGCAACGAGGTCATCGTCCAGGCGCAGGCCTTGCAGCCGGATCTCATCCTGATGGACATCAAAATGCCGGGTCTCAACGGCATTGAGGCCACGCGGCGCATTCTGCAAACCAGTCCGCACATGCGCATTCTCATGCTCACCATGTTCGAGGATGACGAGTCGGTCTTCGCGGCTATCCGCGCCGGGGCGCGTGGCTACCTGCTCAAGGGAGCGGTGCAAGAGGAGACCCTGCGCGCCATTCGCGCGGTGGCCAGCGGTGAGGCCATCTTCGGCCCGGCTGTGGCTTCGCGCCTGATGCACTACTTCGGCAGCATGCGACCTGCAGGAACGAGCGGAGCAGCCCAGTTCTTCCCAGAACTGACGGAGCGGGAATACGAGATCCTCACCCTCATCGCCCAGCGGAAGTCCAATGCGGAGATTGCGGTCCAGCTTGTCTTAAGCCCCAAAACGGTGCGCAATCACGTCTCCAACATCTTGAGCAAGCTACAGGTGGCCGACCGGGCCGAAGCGATGCGTGCGGCCTGGGCAGCCGGATTGGGGCAGTTTCCTGCGGAGGGTTCGTGAGTGAGCCAGAGAGTCCTGCCGGAGGGACAACCCGCCCCCTGCCTTTCCCACCTCTCGCAGACACCCGCTTATCTGGGACGCGGCTGCGGCTTGCCAGAGGGGGGTGGATCGTCCTGATGCTGCTCTTCTGCGGATTCTACTTTGCGGCGGTGCTCGTGTACGCTATCCAGTTCCACGGCTTCCAGCAAGGAGCCTACGCCCATCTTCTCGCGATGCCTGCTGTAGTCAGTGGCTATGACACCTTTGTCTCCCTCTACCTGATCCTCACCGGCCCCTATGCCACGCTCAATATCACGCTGATCACGTGCTTCTCCCCGTTCTGGATTGCCGTGAGCCTGGTAATCTTCTGGCGCCGGTCCGACGACTGGATGGCGCTGTACATTGCCTTGCTCCTGGTGATGCTGGTGACGAGTCTCTCCCCCGTCTTCTCGGTGCTTTCCCGCGTCGTTGGCCTCACTTCTCCCTTAGGCGTGTGCATCACCCTGCTGCACCTGCTCTCCTTCAGTTCGGTCATCTTCTTTTTCGCGCTCTTCCCCGATGGGCGTTTTGTCCCCGGTTGGACGCGCTGGATGACCCTGGCCTACCTGGCGTGGCAAGTGCCGCTCTGCCTGCCGTCCACCTCGCCCTTCTCGCTCGTCCACTGGCCTCCGCTGCTGCTCGCCTCTTCCCTCCTCTGCATGATCCTGGCCTGTGGCTTTGCCCAACTCTACCGCTACCAACGCGTCTCCACGGCCATCCAGCGACAACAGACGAAGTGGGTGGTGTTCGGCATGCTGATGGGCACCCTCTTCGATGCTGCCAATCTGCTGCCTCCGCTCCTCTGGCCCGCGTTCTCCCAGCCCGGTCCCGCTCAGGCCCTCTTTGCCATCCTGAGCGAAGTGACCTTCCCCCTCGTCCTGCTTCTTGTTCCCATCACGATAGCCGTGGCGGTGCTCCGCTATCGGCTGTGGGACATCGATCTGCTCATCAACCGGACCCTGGTCTACGGGCTGCTTACCGCGAGCATTATCGGGCTCTATCTGCTGGTGGTCGTGGGGCTGGGCACACTGCTGTCGGCGCTGGGGAATGTGCTTCTGTCGCTGCTCGCCACCGGGCTGGTCGCCGTGCTCGTTCACCCATTGCGCCTGCGGCTGCAGCGGGCCGTCAACCACGTGATGTTTGGGGAGCGTGACGAGCCCTATCGCGTGCTCGCGCGGCTGGGCAGCCGCCTGGAAGCGACGCTGGCCACCGACAGCCTCCTGCCCATCATTGTGCAGACCGTGGCCCAGGCACTCAAGCTCCCCTCTGTCACCATCACCTATCAGCACCTGGGAGAGAATGTCCTTGTCGCCTCCACTGGTGAGGCACGCACACCTGAGGCGCTGGTGCGCGTGCCGCTGGTGGCCCAGACTGAGCAGGTGGGCGACCTTTGGCTTTCAGCACGGGCCCCTAGTGACTCCTTGACGCCCGCCGATCTGCGGCTACTGCATGACCTGGCCCCACAGATTGCCGTTGCCGTGCAAGCGATGCGTCTCACCGCTGAACTGAAGCAATTGACGGCTGACCTCCAGCTATCGCGAACCCGGCTCGTCACGACCCGCGAAGAGGAGCGCCGCCGCCTGCGCCGCGATCTGCACGACGGCCTGGGGCCAACGCTGGCCAGTCTCACCTTCAAAATCGATGCCGCCCGCAATCTGCTCACCCAGGATAGCGCGCGTGCGGATCGGCTGCTGGAGGAGGTGCGACAGCAGACGCAGGAGACGCTGGCCCAGATCCGCCGCCTGGTCTATGACCTGCGCCCGCCGGCCCTCGATGAACTGGGTCTGCTCTCGGCCCTGCGCGAGCAGACTGCCGCCTCTCAGCACCAGGGGCTCCAGATCCTCATCGAGGCTCCCGAGTGCCTCCCTCCACTCCCTGCAGCCGTCGAGGTGGCTGCCTATCGTATCGCCCGGGAGGCGTTGACCAATGTCGTCCGCCACGCCCAGGCCAGGCACTGTCTGCTGCGTCTGGGCCTGCGGGACCGCGTCTTGACCTTGCAGATTACCGACGATGGCAAGGGCATCGCGCCTGAACACCACATCGGAGTGGGACTGCTGGCGATGCAGGAGCGAGCGAGCGAACTGGGAGGTGGGTGTACCATCACACGAGGGGCTTCCGGTGGCACGACGATCCAGGTCAACTTCCCACTGGGCATGACAGAGGATGCTTCCCCCACCTCTCCTTCAGCCACCACACCATAGGCTCTCTCCCTCGCTTTGCCCAAAGATGGGACAGCCGTCGGGGCAAAACCGGGACAGGTGCTCATGACAGCGGGACGCGGCATCTCTTATACTGGAAGGAAAGAGCACATACGCCTCCATGAGAAACGATGTTTGTATGAGAAGAGGAAACCGATATCGCACAGGTCATTCGAGGCGTGGAGTTTCGTCCTGAAGCAGCAAAGAAATGAGAGAAAGGAATCGATCATGCGCGTCTTAATCTCCGGAGGCGGCATTGCTGGCCTCACGCTGGCCTACTGGCTGCAGAGGTCAGCCATCTCATCAGTCGTGATTGAACAGGCGAACGCCATTCGCCGTGACGGCTACGCGATTGACTTTTTTGGCACTGGCTACGATGTGGCCTCCCGCATGGGCCTCATCGGCCAGCTGCGCTCTCGGCAAATTCCCTTTGAGGCGCTTGTCTACGTGAACAAGGACAGCAAGACGATTGCCAGACTGGATATGGCACTGATTCGCAAGATTACCGAGGGAAAATACATGGGACTGATGCATGAGACGCTCGAAGAAGTGTTGTATGAAGCGCTGGAAGAGACCGTTGATGTGCGCTTTGGCCGGTGGATCACGGCCATCGAATCTGGCCCGGATGCGGTAGTCGTGACGTTCAATGATGGCACGACCGAGACCTTTGATCTGCTGATCGGGGCCGATGGCGTGCATTCGAGGACGCGCGCTCTGCTCTTCGGACCCGAAGAGCAGTTCAGCCGGTATCTGGGCTACACCATTGCCTGCTACCCACTGGCTGACCGCTACGGCATCGGCAAGACGTTTCAGATGTATAACGAGCCGGGACGCATGGCCGCTGCCTATTGCACGCCACAGGCGGACGACCTCCTCTTGTTGTTTTTCATGTACCAGTCATCAAAGCCTGAGCATATGCCACGCGAGCAGCGGCTCTCCCACTTGCGCAAGGTGTTCGCAGGCATGGGCTGGCTGACGGAGAAGTTCCTCTCTGATGTTGACCCGTCTGTGAATGTGTTTATGGATGCGGTGATCCAGATCCAGATGCCGACCTGGCATCAAGGCCGCGTGGCCCTGGTCGGTGATGCCTGCGATTGCCCCACGCTGCTTTCCGGGCAGGGAGCCTCCCTGGCGATGGGAGGAGCTTATCTGTTAGCCAAAGCGCTGCACGACACCACCGATTACCAGGAAGCATTCCGGCGCTACGAACAGCAGATGTCTGCCTACGTGCTGGATCAGCAAAAGAGTGGGCGCAGTTTTGCCAAATCCTTTCTGCCTGGCAGTCCCCTGGGCCTCTTTGTCCAACAAGCGATGATGAAAGTGCTCCTGCGCGAGGCGTTTGGTGGCCTACTGCGCCGCCAGTTATTTGCACCGAGCATCTTGCCTGCGCCAGATGCCAAATAAGCAGTGGGATGCCGGCTACAGATCATTCACGGTATCGATATGTAGAGGCAAACTGATGAAGAAGGTGCTACCCTGCCCCTCGACCGACTCAAACCAGATGCGTCCGTCATGTCGTTCGACAAGCTCGCGGCAGAGATAGAGTCCCAGACCGGTGCCACCGATGCCAAGCAGACGCGCGTTCTCGGCCCGCGTGAAACGGCCGAAGAGACGCGGTTGGTCCTGCACAGGGATGCCGATACCCTCGTCACATATACTGATGAGAGCCGTCTCAGCGGATGTATCCTGCTCAATCGTCACAGTGACTTTGCCTCCCGCCGGACTATACTTGACGGCGTTGCTGATGAGGTTATTCAGCACCTGCTCAAAACGCGCGGGGTCTACCGCGGCCACAACATACTCCTCGCGAGCCGCTATTGAGAGCGCATACTGCTCAGCCGGGACGCGCAGGCGCCTGGTTACACGCTGCGTCAGAGCTACAAGGTCGCTCGGCACCAGGCGCAGTTCGAGCCGGCCTCCTTGCAGGCGTGTGACATCAAGCAAGTCCTCTGTGAGTTCTACCAGGCGCTGGGTAGCCTGGTCAATCTCCTCGACGGCCTCCATCTGCCAGCCGGAGAGCGGCGGACCTTTACCGCGTGCCGTCTGGATGAGCAGGGTCTGCGCGAAACCCTTGAGGGCTGCCAGCGGGGTACGTAGCTCATGCGCGGCAATACCGATGAATTCATCCTTGAGCCGCTCGGCCTCCTTCAAAGCTGTGACATCCTGATGCACCACAATGGCGGCCGGCTCCGCGTCATCCTGAGACCCACCAAGCACGGCCGGATTGAGGGCCACAGCATTGACCAGTACGGGCAGTGTGGTCCCGTCGCGGTGACGGATGACCTCCTGCTGATGGTAGATGGATTCTCCATTCTGCACGGCGCGCAGCGTCGCCAGTTCCGCGTTTCTCAGTGGCTGCCCGTTGCTATGCGCTACCCGGATGCCGTTCTCAGCGAGAAAATCGCTGATCGGCTGACCATAGGGCCAGGAGGCACCCCAGATCTCCTTTGTGACACGGTTGGCGAGCACGAGACGCGCATCGTGCCCGCGCACCAGGTAGACGCTGCTTGGCAACTCATCGATAATTGTCTGGAGGAACGCGCGGCGCGCCTCGGTCTCTGCATGGGCCTGGCGCTCTCTGAGCAGGCGGCGTGCCTCGGTCACATCATGCCAGACGACGACGGCGCCCGTTACCGGGTCCTGGATATTGCCCGGCTGCGCGGCAGAAGCGCTTGAGAGCGCTGGCTGGTTCTTTTGTAAAGGCCCTGAGCGTGTGCCGGGCGGACGAAGCGGCGAAGCGTGTACGCTATACTCGCGCATCTCTCTGTACTCGTCAAGCAGTGTCACAGGTATGCCCTGTCCCATATCACCTTTGAGCGCGCGCTCGGCCGCATCACGCAATAAGAACTCCATAGAGTGCGCCCCATTGGCATGCTGTTGGAGATGGGCGGCGCTATTCGTCTCCAGGGCTTCCCGCAAGTGGCGAGCTGTACGGTTTTCGCGCAGCAGCGCTCCTTCTTCATCTATGAGCGTGATGCCATCGGCGATACTCTCGAAAATGGCATCCAGTTCCTGGGCCTGCGTCTGGGCGGCCGAGTACAGGCGCGCATTCTCAAGGGCGACAGCCGCCTGGGCCGCCAGGCCAACCAGCAGGGCCTCGTGCTCCAGCGTGAAACGATCAGGCTCTGTATGTCCCAGTAGCATACCTCCACGGACCTGCCCATTGCGATCCAGGAGCGGAGCGCCCAGGAAACTTCGCACAACGGGATGGCCACGCGGCACGCCTATATACCGCAATTCAGCGCCGCCAACGAGGCCTTGAGAGTACGCCAAAGCCCTATGCCTCGCGGCCTCTTTGCTGAATTGCGCGCGTTCAGCCGCCGGTGTAGTAGCACCCATAGACACGTCCTGATGCGTCATCGCCATAGCATCGGCAATGAGGACCGGCACGCCGTTCCGGAAAATGGGGGCCAGCAGTCCCTCACCTCCAAGCGGCATATGCCGAAAAAGCGTCTCCTGTTCCTTAGTGACGCCTACGACCGCCGCCAGGTAAAACAAATTGCCCTCGGCCGGTACCACAGGCTGCCCCAGCGTATTCGTTGGACGCAGCGTGAAAGCGGCGAAGGCGGCCCCGGTGAGGTTGCGCGCGGCCTCCGCGATCAGGTGCAACAGGCGATCTTCGTCCAACTCGCTTGCCAGGGCCGTGCCGACGCGATTGAGCGCCTCCAGGTGGCGCGCAGCCTGCTCGGCAACTGTGCGCCGCTGGCGCGCCAGCCCCACCAGCCCCATGACGAAACCGGTCACGGCCGCCAGGGTCAGTAGTTGCGTGATACCTGCCGGCGTTAAAGCCTTGATTTCGACCCTGGGTGGAAGAAACAAATAATAGACACAGAATAGTGACAACAGCGCCGCAATGATGGCATAGCGCCATTTCCAGTGGTAGGCAAGCATAGCCACGACGGGCAGGTAGACCAGGCCAGGATTCGGAAGCACTACTACCATGCGATCCAGAAACAGCACCACCAGCGTCGTCAGCACCAGACCAACAGCAAGCGTCATCGTGCCGGCATATGGCAGCTTCTGCCAGCGCGCTACCAGCCCACGCCACCACAGCACACGTGGGGAATTCCACATCGTGCTTAAGAAGCGTCCAAGACTGGGTGTGGAGATGGGAGGTACTGCATGTGGAACATCATACCCCCTATGCGACCGCTCGTCAGCACGTTCCTGGCTCACGCTTATTCTCCTATTCCGGGGAAGCCTACTCTCTTGTGACATGGGTGTGATATTAAAACTTCTTTCGTGACTGAGAAGAGAGTATCTCTATTGTACAATAAAACACACGCACTCTACCAGAGAGTAGGCTACGTTCTCTCGTTCAGCAGGGGGACAAAGGCTAGCCCCTACACTGAACAAGAGAACCCGTAGGTTACGTTTTAAGATAGCAACGATAGGTTTGGCAGGCAATGGTGATGGTGCTACAGGATTTGAGGACATACGCCGTGCAGACATCTGAGGTAATGGAAACCATGATCGACCTGGCGCGGCTGGCGCAGCGAGCCGGCATCGTTATGCCCGATGTGATCGCCGGGGAACTGCTGGAGCGGCTTTTGACGTTCTGCTCGGCACAGCGGGGCGCGATACTACTCACGTCGCATCCTCTGCCAGCGGGGAAGATGAGGCCATCCCTGGCCCCGGCCTCATCTTCCGCGAAAAGCACAGATCTCCGCACGCTGGTGCTGCATAATATAGTCGAGGAAGAGGTGCAAACGCTCCTGACAGCGTTGCCGCCGGTAGATAGGGCCGCGCCAGAGACTGCACGCGAGACGTGCTGGATCACGTACAGACTCCCCCTGGGCGAGATGGCGGCTGGGAGCTTGCGCTCTTCCATACCACCGCTTCCCAAAACTGAGGCAATGCTGGCCGCGGGAATGGCCTCCCAACCTGTCCAGGCGCTGCTTATCATAGGCTGGGCGGACCTGCCGAACAGCCAGGATACTACTGTGGTTGAGCAGGGATATACCGCGCTCCCACTCATAGCTGATGCCATCGGGGCCGTCATTGTAAGCATTCTGCTGGCGGAGCGGGCTCGCGACCTCAGAATTGCTATGACCCGCGAGGCGCGGGAGGAGGCGGAGCGGCTCAAAGCGGAACTCATCGGTACGGTGAATCATGAGCTACGCAGCCCACTGGCGGCCATCAAGGGCTACGCGGCCACGCTGCTGCGCCACGAACGCCGCCTCACGCGCGATGAGCGTCACGAGTTCTTGCTCACTATCAACGAGGCCAGCGATCGCCTGGAGGTTATCGTCGAACGCCTGCTGGAAATGTCGGAGCTAGAGGCCGGTTCGATCAGGATCGATCGCGTGCCCGTTGATATGGCCCATCTTGCGCTGGCAGCCATCGCGCACACTGAGCAACAGGGGAGCGCCCAGACACCCGGACGCTTCACCTTCAAGCTGAGTCTTGAAGATGCCGGGGGCCAGCCCGCCGAAGCTGTGCCGCCAATTCTGGGCGACCCACGCCGCCTGCACGAGGTTCTGCATAATTTGCTGGAGAACGCGATGAAATACTCTCCCAGCGGCGGAGTGATTGAGATCGTGCTACGGCCCATCATGTCTCAACAGGTCTATAGCCTGGGCCTGCCAGGACTTCAGCCCGCTGATGGGCCGGCCGGGGAAGATCACTCCTCACCTCTGCCACAACAACCGCGCCCGCTGCTGGAGATCCGCGTGCAGGATAGCGGCATGGGCATCCCGGCCGAGCACCTTGAGCGCATCTTTGAGCGCTTCCACCGCGTGGACACGCGCCTGACGCGCGAAGTGGATGGCCTGGGTCTGGGCCTGGCCATCTGCAAGCGCATCGTTAGTCTCCATCATGGTATAATTTGGGCGGAGAGTGGACCAGGCAATGGGAGTATATTCCATGTCTGGCTGCCCATTGATGAGGTCAGCGAGTAACCAGGTGCATACCATGGCATTACTCCCCCACCGTAGTAAGGATGAACACTATGCCCGCAAAGAAAACGACGATACTGACCGCCGACGATGATCCACAGTTGCTGCGCCTGGTGACGCGCAATCTCCAGTTGGAAGGCTACGAGGTGATCGCGGTCAGCGATGGTCAGCAGGCGCTCGAACAGATTGAGCAGCATTCACCCGACCTGGTGTTGCTTGATGTGATGATGCCCAAAATGGATGGCTTCGCCGTTTGCCAGCGTGTGCGCGAGTTCTCCGCCGTGCCGGTGATCATTGTAACGGCGCGCGGGCAGGACCAGGACAAGGTGCGCGGCCTGGACCTCGGCGCCGATGACTACCTCACCAAGCCGTTCAGCGTGGATGAACTGCTGGCCCGCGTACGCGCAGTGCTGCGGCGCACCCAATTCACGGCGCAGGAGAGCGCGCAGGCGCTGCGTACAACCAGCATCATCGGCGAGCTGACGGTAGACTACGCCCAGCATATGGTCTTGATGAAGGACCGCGAGATACCACTGACCCCCACCGAATACCGCATCATCTCCTACCTGGTGCAGAACGCCGGCCGCGTGGTGACGCAGGACCTGCTGCTTGAACACGTCTGGGGCATAGAGTACGTTGGCGAGAGCCACATGCTCCAGGTCAACATCAACCGCCTGCGCCGCAAGATCGAGGACGATCCCACCCACCCGCGCTACCTCCTCACCAAGGTCGGCGTAGGCTACCTCATCAACGCCCAGCCGTAGTGAACATATCTCTACGACAGGTTTAAATTTTCTCCCGGCCGGGCCGCGCGGAAGGTGCCATTCTCATTGATAAACACAAAGTGACTGTCCTGCACATTCACGATCATATCCGGTTTGCCGTCGCCATTGACATCTTTAAACGTTAAGGTGACCGGGGTGAGGTCCTGCCCATCTCCAACTAAGAGAGGCCCAAGATAGATTTTCGCTTTGGTGGGATCGCCGCCTGGGAACTCGATAATCTCTATACGCCGGTTTAAGTTTACCGCCATAAAATGACTTTTATTCGTGGCTAAATCGTTATGACCAACCACATAATCCATCTGATACGTGCGCGGCCTGCCATATTTCCAGTCGTCCTGCGTCACCTGCCACCAGCTCATCAGCGAGCTTAATGCCACCCAGGCCACAAGCATGAAGAGCATACCCATTCCCGCGATGACCAACCAGTGCGGTCGCCGCGAAGCATTCCGGAGCGAGCCGCTGGGTCGCGTCTCCACGTCGTCAGTCCGCACCATACGTTGTCGATTGGGCTGCACCACCGGGATCGTGGTCTGGGTGGCGGCGCGGCGGGCGGGGATGGCCGTGTGCCGGTCGGTAGACGCGCCGCCATAGCCACGCGGCGTCACTACATCAGGCCGCGCCCGTCCCACCTCGGTCTTCACGTCGGGCACCGGGTAGCGGCGCGTGCTGGACGGCATACGTGTTGGCCATACATCGTAGTCGCCCTCGTTCAACATATCATCATCGCTCATCGGCGCCTGTCGTGCCGGCGGGTTGCGCTTCATGCGCTGCGACTGCATGCGACTCTGATCCACAGTGTCACCATCCTTTCCAGGTTCTCCGTGTTTTGAACTTTTGTTCTAATTCCAGGCTAAGGGGAGTATAACTCAGAGATGAGCGAGAGTCAAGCGATTATGCTCAATTTTGTAAGACATCACACAAGTTGCTCGCGCCGCGCCTGTGATTGTACGCAACCCTGCAAAATTGGGCAAGGCTGTTGTGGTAATAGATTTTTGTTTCTTTTCAGGTGTTCCCTTGACGTTCCCGCCATCCACATCTTATGATATAGGTAACCGACCGACGCGTCGGTTTGTTGAACTGCTTCAGCGAGGAGGCAAGCTATGAGCAAGGGCAAACAGCCGGAGCACGCGGGCGAGGCTGGCGGGCATACGCGCGACAAGGATGCCACGCGGCAGCGCATCCTGGAAGCTGCCGAAGAGGTATTCGCCGAGAAGGGCTATCACGGGGCGGTCGTCGACGACATCGTGCGCGCCGCCGACATGTCCAAGGGAGGCTTCTATTTCCACTTCCCGAACAAGCAGGGCATCTTCCTGGCGCTGATGGCAGCGCTCACCCCACGCCTGATTGTCGCCGCCGAGAAGGCCATCGAGCAGGAGACGGAGCCGCTTGCCAAGGTCGACGCCGCCCTGAGCACCGTTATCGGCACCTTCTCGCGCCACCGCCGTCTGAGCAAGATCCTGCTGATCGAGGCGGTCGGCCTGGGCCATGGCTTCGAGGAAAAGCTGATGGAAGAGCACGCGCGTGTGGCCATGGTCATCAAGAAATATCTCGACCAGGCCAGCGCGCAGGGTGCTATCCCGCCGCTTGATAGCGAGATCGCGGCCTTCGCCTGGCTCGGTGCTATTAACGAAGTGGTGACGCGCTGGCTGATTACAGGCCAGCCGGCGAAT
The DNA here is from genome assembly GCA_030854145.1 of Chloroflexota bacterium. Next base: position 29,272 of record JALYTT010000006.1, read on the forward strand.
CTCGAAGACGCGCTTCCGGCCCTGCGCGCGTTGTTGTTGCGCAGCATCGGCATCGATGTGGCGTAATGCTCTGTCAAGCTCCATAGAATGGGAGAGACGCCTCGTCCGCGTAGGGACCGGGCGCAGGTCAGCATACGGATACGGCATTTCGTGTAGGGGCGCCGCTGGCCTGCGCCCGATCCCTACGCGGACGGGGTATGCGATCAATCGCGTTCGTGGCATGAGCGGCCTATAAAATACGAGAGGATATAAGATGTTACAGATAGCATTACCAGAGACAGAATTGGGCGATATCGCGGCCAAAGTTGAGCGCGGCGAGCGGCTGAGCGTCGACGATGGCGTCAGGCTCTACGAGTCCAACGACTTGATGACCGTGGGCATGCTGGCCGACCGCGCGAACCGCGCGCGCAACGGCCTGCGCGTGTACTTCAATCAAAACCGGCACATCAACTATACCAATATATGCGAGGCGCATTGCAGCTTCTGCGGCTTTCGACGCGACGAGGGCGAGGATGGGGCCTACCTCATGAGCGTCGCTGACATCCTGGCGGCGGCGGCCACAGCGGGACCCGGCGCCACGGAGTTCCACATCGTCGCAGGGAACCATCCGGGCCTACCCTTCAGTTACTACACCGATATGATGGCGGCCCTCAAGCGCACATATCCCACGGTACATATCAAAGCCTTTACAGCGGTCGAGATCTTTTTCTTCGCGCGCATCTATGCCATGAGCGTCGAAGAGATCCTGCGCGCGCTGATCGACGCAGGTCTGAGTTCGCTGCCTGGTGGGGGCGCGGAGATCTTCAGTCCCCGTGTGCGCGCCAAAATCTGTCCCGACAAAGCCAGCGCCGAAGAGTGGCTGGACGTGCATCGCACCGCGCACCGCCTGCGCCTGCACACCAACGCGACGATGCTCTACGGCACCATCGAGACGCCACGCGAGCGCGTGGAGCATATGGCCATGCTGCGTGCATTGCAGGACGAGACCGGCGGCTTCAACTGCTTCATCCCGCTCGCCTACCAGCCCAAGCTGGCGCGCTCTGGCTCCAAGAGCGAGACCACGGGCGTCGATGACCTGAAGACCATCGCCATCAGCCGCCTGATGCTCGACAATTTCCCCCACATCAAAGCCTACTGGATCGACCTCGGCCCCAAACTGGCCCAGGTGGCCCTGCAAATGGGCGCCGACGATCTGGACGGCACCATTGTCGAAGAGCGCATCAGCCACGCCCAGCGCTCATTTGCGCCCCTGGGTCTGAAGCTCTCCGAACTGGTACGCCTCATCAAGGAGGCTGGCCGCATACCCACCGAGCGCGATACGCTCTACAACATCGTACGCGAATACTAACCGGGGGTTACCATGCTGCGCAATAGGACAATGTGTAGTGGCGACCCTGGCGGTCGCCATGATGGCGTAGGCGCGCCCGTACATAGCAGGACGATTTCGCTTGGCATATTCACCTACCTGAACGTGCAACCGGTATATTATGGCATGTTGCACGAGGGAACACGGCGGGACGTGAGGATGGTGACAGGGGTGCCGACGCGGCTGAACCGGGCTTTATTGAGCGGGGAGGTTGATCTCTCCAGCGTCTCCGGATACGCGTATGCCGAGCATGCAAGCGAATTGCGGCTGATCCCACACCTCTCGATCAGCGCGCCGGAGGCAGTAGAAAGTGTGCTGCTCTTCAGTCGCTACCCTGACTGGCGGCAATTGGATGGCCGGCGGGTGGCGATTACCAATCACTCGGCGTCGGCGGTGAACCTCGTGCGCGTGCTCTGCAAGCAGCGCTACCATATCGAGCCGCAGTTGGTGACCATGCCACCGGACCTGGATGCCATGTTCGCGAGCTGCGATGCCGCGCTGGTCATCGGGGATATGGCGCTGATCGAGGGCAACCTGCGGCGCGAAATCGCGGGTGTGGGCCGGCCTGCGATATTCGATCTTGGACAAGAATGGGTCGAGTGGACGGGCCTGCCGTTCGTCTTCGGCGTCTGGGCCGCGCACGCCGCGAGCGCCGGCGCTATCCGCCGCAGCGGCATCCTGGAGCAGGTGTATCACTCAAAGCGTGAAGGCCTGGCACACATCGATGACATCGGCCTCGAACAAGCCGCGCGCCTGGGCCTGGCGCCACAGGTGCTCGCGCATTACCTGCGTCAGATGACCTACGATCTGAGCGAGCAGGACCTGGCGGGCTGGCGGCTCTTCCTGGAACTGAGCCAGCCCGCTTTCAGGTGGAACGATATTCGCTGGCTGTAACCGCAACAGGCAAAGGAAGATACATTATGCAACACACTCTTACCGATACAACTGCTATCATCAAGAAGGCCCTGGCGGGCGAGCGGCTCTCGCTTGAAGAGGGCGCGCTTCTCTACGAGCGGGGCGATCTGGAGGAGTTGCGCGTCGCGGCCGACAGCATGCGCCAGCGTCGCCATCCAGAGGGCCTGGTCACCTTCCTGGTGGACCGCAACATCAACTACACCAACGTCTGCATTATCGACTGCGGCTTCTGCGCCTTCTATCGCAAGCCGGCCAGTCCCGAAGGCTACCTGCTGACCAACGAGCAGATCGGCCACAAGATCGAGGAACTGCTGGCCTGGGGCGGCACGCGCATCCTCCTGCAAGGCGGCGTCCACCCCTACCTCAAGCTCAACTACTACGTCGACCTGCTGCACTACATCAAGGAGCGCTACCCTATACAGACCGACGCCTTCTCGCCTATCGAAGTGCAGAACATAGCGCGCATCATGAAGCGGCCGCAGGTCGAGATCCTGCACGACCTGCACGTAGCGGGCATGGATGGACTGCCGGGCGGCGGCGCGGAGATCCTCGATGACCACATCCGCATGCAGATCAGCCCGCACAAGGGTTCGTGGCAGGAGTGGATCAACTCGATGAGGTTGGCACAACGCGAGGGCATGACCACCTCCGCCACCATGGTCTTCGGGTTCGGCGAGAGCGTCCCCGAACGCATGCAGCACCTCCTGCGCCTGCGCGAGTTGCAGGACGAGAGCATAGCCTACAACGGCAATGGTTTCACTTCGTTCATCTGCTGGGGCTACCAACCCGAAAACACCAGACTTGGCGGCCAGAAGGTGCAGGGCGAAGAGTACTTGCGCATGGTAGCCAGCGCGCGCCTGCTGCTCGACAACTTCGCTAACCTGAGTGCCTCCTGGCCCTCGCACGGCGTGGATCTGGCGAAGCAGGCGCTGCACTACGGCGCCAACGACTTCGGCAGCACGATGATGGAGGAGAACGTGGTGAGCGCCGCTGGCTCAGGAACGGGCACCTGCCAGTCGCCACAGACCATCATCCACCACATCCAGGAGAGCGGCTTCCAGGCGGCGAAGCGAGATAGCAATTACCGGGTGCTGGAGCGTTATGCGTAGGGGCGCGGTTGACAAGCCCGCTAACCAGGCAGTATTGTGATGCCATCGGGCAACAGGCGGGCTTGTCAAGACACCTCGCTACATGATACTGGGTCTCCCGAACTTTTGATGAATCGAGAACATGTCCACTTGGAGCGCTCTGGCTAAGCGCATCGCAAGACCCGCTTGCGTAGCGTCTGGAAGCTTGCTCGGCCATACGCTTGTCGCTTCAATA
>JALYTT010000663.1 GCA_030854145.1 Chloroflexota bacterium
GGAGGCTATAACGAAGACCACGAGTTCTTTGGCTATCGGGCCGAGATTTGAGTATGTCGTTTTGCTCAGCTTCTCAAAAAGATGTGAGTGTTCCAGAGTGGCCCATGCTCATTCCCGTATTGGCTATGTACATGAACGACCCATCTTTGAGACACGGTTTTCGGACTGCGCCTATCTGAGCTATCTGGGCGAACTTTCCGGTTTGTGGGGACAGATCAACAGCATACGTGTGACGGAATTGTTAGAGCAGGTGAACGTGCACGAGGCGGCGAGTCGCGCCAGCGGCACCTACTCGAAGGGGATGTTGCAACGGCCGACTATCGCACAGGCATTAAGGAACACCTCACGTTTGCGTGATGTGAAATGCTTGAGCAGTGGAGAGACCACAACGTATGGCATCGCGCAGACGCCGAAAAGGAGCAATATGACTGTATCAAACCGAGATACGCTCACTCCCATCGTGCCGAAGGCCCTCATGGTGCGCAATGACCGTGGACACCCAGGCTTCACCCTCATTATCGATGGCAAGACGGTGCAAGCTTATGAGACCCAGACCCTGCTCAGCGTAGCGGTTGACAATGGGATTACTGACATCCCGAATCTGTGTAGTGACGGGAAGTTGGAGCCGGCCGCTACCTGCCGCATGTGTCTTGTCTCTATCGAAGGAACGCACCAACTTTTCCCTGCGTGTAGTACCATGGTGCAACCGGGAATGGTCGTCACGACGAAATCGGATGAGTTGTTCCACCTTCGTCGTACCAACCTGGAACTGATCCTCTCTGACCACAATGCCTACTGTCAGCCACCCTGTCAGGTGGATTGCCCGACGCATATTGATATTCCTGGCTACCTGGAGCTGATTGCCAGGGGCGATGAAAAAGGCCGCGCGCCTGGTCAAGGAAGTGCTCCCGTTCCCCTATATCCTGGGGCTGACATGCCCTGCACCCTGCCAGAAGGCTTGCCGTCGTACCCTGGTCGAGGAAGAAATCGCGATCTGCCGCATGCATGGGCATGCCGCTGAAACCTGCTTGCTCGATCCACCCATTCCATTTGTTCAGGATCCTCCGCTAGGCAAGAAGGTTGCTATCGTTGGTGCAGGCCCGGCAGGCCTGACCTGTGCATATTACCTGACACTCAAGGGGCATTCTTGCAAGGTCTTCGATATGCAACCTCAGCCCGGAGGCATGCTGCGCTATGGTATCCCTGAATACCGCTTGCCAAAGGATGTGATGGATCGCGAACTCGATCATGTCTTCCAGCTCGGTGTGGACCTGCAGAGCAACGTCAAGCTCGGTCGAGACTTCACCATCGATGATCTCTTCGCTCAGGGCTTCGATGCGGTCTACCTGGCCATTACGGATACTGCAACGTCTGAAGGCGACATCCGCCACGAATTGGCAGAAGTACACAGAGGACACTCTGAACACGAGACTTCATTTCTGATCAATGTGGATTAGGGCTTGAGTAGTGTTAACAGGAGATGTGTCACATGAAAAAAGTGGGGCTTAGGTATTCGCCTAAACCCCACTTTCAACACGGAAGAAGACTCTGAGGAGTGGAACACACATTTACAATAATTAGGAACGAGACGAGGTACATCCCTATGAATGATCAAACACAGATGGCAGAGACGCCAACCACACAGTCCACAGAGGTGCAAGCTGAGCAAGGCAGTGCTATTCTCTTCGACCTGCACACGCTCGCACACTTCCGCGAAAAGGGTCTTTCCACCCAGGTTTTATCAGATATTGGCACCGCACGCGTGGTCCTCTTTGCCTTCAAAGCTGGACAGCAATTAAAAGAGCATCAGACCACCAGCCAGATTCTGGTACAGGTAGTGCGTGGCGATATCACCTTTACGACACCAAGCACCAGTATGAACATGCAAGTGGGTATGTTACTCCAACTGGAAGCCAGCATCCCTCATAGCATTGTCGCACAAACTGATGCTGTTGTCTTAGTGGCCATGCTACCAAGCCCAACCTACCACAGCCTGGAACAAGAAGTTTTCCAGGAACTGACACCTCTGGTAACGCGCTCTCACAAAAACAGCTAGCCACTCATACATCCTACGAATGGTGTAAAGCCTCTTCCGCCGATTCCCACGGGAATCGGCGGAAGAGGCTTTCAACGTCTCCTTCACAATAGATTGTGATTGTTCTGTGATTGCTCTGGCCGTTTTCTCCGCGGAGGGCATGGTATGCTAGGAATATATCGAGTCACGATATATTGTTGAGGTAGAAATCGGTACCACACAGAGACGGGTAAGCTGAAAATAGCAAGAACAAGCTGCTGAGGATTCGCGCCTGATGGACATACTGTACGTTTCGCCCAGGAACAGTGCAGCTGAGGCAGCGGTCTGATAGGTGTCAAGAGGCTCTTCATCTGAGCAAAACCGAGGAGGTTTTACGATGCAACGACGCGTTGGACATGTACGCTGGGGAATTGCTGGTCTGCTAGGAACCGGCATTCTGATTAACTACTTTGATCGTATCAATATCTCCGTCGCCACGAAACCGTTTGAACAGGAGTTTCATTTGTCTTCAGGAACCATGGGCATCATCCTCTCCGCCTATCTGTGGTCCTATGTCTTGCTTCAGGTTCCCGTGGGCGTGCTGCTTGATAAATTTGGGGTCAAGTGGCTGGTACGGATCGGGACCTTTTTCTGGGGCCTGGCGTCCTTTATGACGGCCATTGTCAGTGGACTGGGCCTCGTCATTCTGTCGAGAGTCATCCTTGGTGCTGCGGAAGCACCGATCTTCCCAGGCGCCGCCAAGGCAACCGGCTACTGGTTCCCCACCAAAGAGCGCGGCCTGGCAACCTCTGCCTTTGATGCAGCGGCCAAGTTCTCCAACGTGATTGGCGTCCCACTCGTCGCGGTAGCTGTCACGCTCTGGGGATGGCGAGCTGGTTTTTATATGACAGGGATGCTCAGTTTGCTGTATTGTGCCCTCTTCTGGATCGGGTATCGTGATCCAACGAAGTCGAAGCGCTTAGCGCCCGAGGAACGCGCCTATATTGTTGAAGGTGGCTCCCAACAGGAGGGTCAGGAAGCGGGCAATCCACTGGCGAACCTGGGCTACCTGCTCCGGCAGCCGAAAGTCTGGGGCTTGACGCTGGGGTTTATGGCCTATGGCTACTCGTTCTACCTCTTCTTGTCGTGGATACCAGGGTACCTCCAGACGGCACTGCATATGACCGTCTTAAAGAGTGGCTTCTACACGATTATTCCC
>JALYTT010000209.1 GCA_030854145.1 Chloroflexota bacterium
TGACAAGCCCGCTCGCCTGGCGAGCGGGCTTGTCAACGGCGCCCCTACCTCTTGTGTTTCTCGCACTAATAGCGGCATCCTCATACAACCTATCCAGCAGGCAAGGTGTATTCTTCCATTATATGCTATCATGCTATAGTGAAGACGCAGAAATAACTGTTAGCGGTCAACTATGGCTTGGCAGTCGCAGGGGGTGTATCTTGGCAGGACAAAATATGGCAGATGACGATATCACAGGGCGTACCATCAGAAACCGCTATAAGCTCATCGATAAGCTGGCGAAGGGCACCTTTGGGACAGTGTATATCGTGCGCGATCTGCAAACGAACTATCTGTATGCCATCAAAATACTGCATTTCAACTTCTTGCGCAATCACGAGGTCGTCACGCGCTTCATGCGCGAGGCCTATCTGCCCTTAAGCATCGATAACCCCCATATTGTGCGTGTGATCGATTATGGTGAAGATGGCGGCATCTATTTTATCGTGATGGACTATATCGATGGCCAGAGCCTCAAGTATGTTATGGTTAACTTCAAACCTCTGGAGATACGTCAGGCGCTGAACTACATGCGGCAGATCACCGAAGGCCTCGACGCGGCCCATAAGAGCGGCGTGATCCATCGTGACCTCAAACCACAGAACATCCTCGTGAACAACAAGGGCGAGATCAAGATCACCGACTTCGGGCTGGCGCGCAGCCAGGAGACTCCGACAATCACCGATACCGATGAATTCCTGGGCACAGCGTACTACATCTCACCAGAGCAGATCGACAGCGGGCACGCGGCGGATATACGCGCGGACCTCTACTCGGTGGCCACCATCTTCTACGAGATGCTCGCCGGGCATCCACCTTTCGAAGGCAACAATGTCATGGACATTCTTATCAAGCACAAAAATGAGAACATCCAACCGGTGAGCCATTTCCGCAGTGATCTGCCGCCAGATATAGATCAATTTTTCCAGAAGGCCCTGGCAAAGCAGCCGGCGCAGCGCTATCAAACCCCCGCCGAGTTCCAGGCGGCGCTCGACCACATAGGTCACCAACTCGAGCCGCAAAAACGCGCGCGCCTCGTCCTGGTGAGCAGCGGGCAGGCCTTTCTCTTAACCAACGAGACGACGATGATCGGACGGCGCGACCCGACACAGAACATCTACCCGGATATCAGCCTGGTGGACGAGCAGAAGCTGGTAGGACGCTCGCATGCCCGCGTCTGGAATCATCAGGGGGCATTCGCCATCGAGGATCTCAACTCTGTCAATAAGACGCGCCTCAACGGGGAGATCCTAGAGCCGAATAAGGAATACCCGCTGAAAGAGGGCGATATTGTGCGTGTGGGCACCAGAAAAGAGATGGACCTGCGCTTTGAATATTATTAACGCGCAGCGCCATTCGTTGATACGAAATCATAATCGAGGTCTATTCCGGGCAAACACCTCACCTGAGGCGCTTCGCCTGCTGCAACCATTGAGGCAGGTCCGCAGTGGACAGGGAGAAGGCAAATCGCCTTTTTGGCGGAACCCGAAAAGAGGTCACCAATGACATTGGCCCCTGAATGATGTATAATAGCCGCGAGGAATAGCCTTTGAGTAGGAGTTGCGCCAATGAACGGTGACATGATAGGACGTGTCATCAAGGATCGTTATAAGCTCATTGACGAGAGAGGGCGGGGCAATTTTGCGATAGTCTATATCGCGCGGGATATGGAGAACAACCACATCTACGCGGTGAAAGCTATGCATGTTGAACTCTCGAATGATAGCGAGCTACTGGCACGCTTCGAGCGAGAGGCGCACATCCTCTCGAATCTCAATGATCCCCATATCGTGCAGATCGCCGACTATGGGGAGGACGATATTGTACATTTTATTGTAATGGACTACATCGACGGTCAAAACCTAAAGTACCATACGATTACCCATGGTCCGTTAGAACCAGCGCGCGCGCTGGAATACGCCCGGCAGATCGCTGAAGGGCTTGATGCCGCCTACAAGCACGGGGTTGTGCATCGCGACATTAAGCCGCAGAATATCCTCATCAACAGTAACGATATCGTTAAGATTACTGATTTCGGGCTGGCGCGCAGCCGGGAGACAGTGACGCTGACACAGTCCAACGTGTTCATGGGTACACCTTACTATATCGCACCTGAGCAGGCGGAAAGTGGGAGATCGGCGGACACGCGCTCCGATCTGTATTCAGTGGCTATTGTCCTGTTTGAGATGCTGACGGGTCATCCCCCATTTGAGGGTGAAACCGCCGTTGATATTGTCATCAAGCATATGAATGAAAAAGTGCCTGCAATCAGCCGCTTACGGCATGGCCTGCCAGCGGAGATGGATGCATTTTTTCAGAAAGCTATGGCCAAGACGCCGGCGGACCGCTACCAGACACCGCTAGAGTTCATGGCGGCGCTTGAACAGTTACAGCAACTCATCCAGGCCATGCCGCGAGAGGAGCGAGTTATCGAGCCTGAACGCGCACAGAGACAGGGGAATGGTGGTCTTGCTAGCAGACCAACGCCGCAAAAACATGCTCGCCTCGTGGTTATCTCCAGCGGGCAGATCTTTCCACTCAACGGAGAGTTGATGGTTGTTGGTCGCCATGATCCGATCCTGGGCATCTATCCTGAGATCAATCTGGCAGACAAGACGGTCGGGCGGAGGCATGCTTACCTGCGAAATCAGCAGGAAACGTTTACCATCGAAGACCTCAACGCCCTGAATAAGACTCGCTTGAATGGAGTAACCTTAACACCACACGAAGAGCGCACTCTGAAAGATGGAGATGTCCTACGCTTCGGCAGCGTTGAGGTACGTTTTGAATTACACTGAGGTAGTGAGCTAAATTCCAAGTGTAGGAGCCACCCTGGAGGGTACTGGAAGAAAGAGCCACTCCTACAACTCAGAGGGGTGAACGACATGAGACTAGATTTCGCACTCATAGTCATTGCTAGCATCTTCTCTAACCCGCTTGTCATTCCTATCGCCATTCTGATACTGGCGTTAGTGGTCGGGTTAGGGGGATTTTTCCTTCTCCGCAGCAGCGGAAAATCGAAGAAACGCGCCAATGCGGCCGCCTCCAACTCGGCAGACTGGCAGAAGCAGGGACAGGGGGCCGCGCCCGGCTGGAACCAGCAAGCGGGCATGGTCAACCCATCCGATGGCCCCTGGGGACAGGGCGCACAGGGCGCACAACCGGGTGGCTGGGGCGCTCAAAATGCCTCACAGCAGCAGGCGGGCTGGGGCGCCCAGAATCCCGCTCAACAGCCCGGTGGATGGAACTCCCAGAGCGGCTCACAACAGCCCGCCGGCTGGGGCACTCAGAATCCCGCCCAGCAGCAGCAACAACCTGCCGGCTGGGGCGCTCCAAACTCCGATCAGCAGCAGGCGGGCTGGGGCGCCCAGAATCCCGATCAGCAACAGGCTGGTTGGGGCGCTCAGAGTCCCGCCCAGCAGCAACAACCCGCCGGCTGGGGCGCTCAGAGTCCTGCTCAGCAGCAACAGCAGCCCGCCGGTTGGGGAAGCCAGGGAACGCAGGACCCGTGGGCGCAGCCAGTACCTCAGGCGCAGCAGCAGGGCGCGGCCGGCTGGGGAGCAAACAGCACGGCCCCGGCACAACCGCCACAAGGTCCCTCAGGCTTCGGCGCCAGTTCGACCCCCGCGTGGGGCCAGCAGAGCCAGCCGGCAGATCCCTGGTCGCAAGGACAAGCCGCCCAACAGCAACCGCAGTGGGCAGCTCCCCAGGCGGCACCATCTCAAAGTCAGCCGGGGGGCTTTATGGGCCAGATTCCATCGACTCCGGCTAGCAATAACTCGCCCGTGGCCTCGTGGCAGCAACCAGGCACCGGGCAGCAGGGCTTCGGCAACCAGGGCATGGGCGCCCCTGGGATGCAACAGGATATGACTGCCCCTCCCTCCTTTGGCGATGCAGATAAGACGGTGCTCCGCAGCACCGGCTCCCAGCCCCTGGGCCAGGGAACCGGCCAGGGTCGCGTCGGGATCGTGCGCGTTGAAGAAGGCAAAGAGCCTGGCCGTGTCTATGAGGTACGCAAAGAGTCCCTGAGCATTGGCCGCAGCCGTGAAAGCGATATCTTCCTCGAAGACCTCGCCGTTTCACGCCTCCACGCCTCTATTGTGAATATGGGCAACGGCAGCTACGCGTTGAAGGACGAAGGCAGCGCCAACGGCACTAAAGTCAATGGGCAAATGGTAAATAAGTATCAGACCTATCCCCTGCAAGAGGGCGATAAAATCCAACTTGGGCAGACTGTCCTGGTCTTCGCTAAACGCTAGCCGGGTACCAGCCTGATGGCCCTCGCGGCCGTCCGTCCAGGGTACCAACGTGCCTGCTTGCTAGCAGCAAGCAGGCCTGGCGGCTTGCGCCAGCCAGAACGTGCAGTGCCCATCATGGGGTGAGTTGTGCAACAAGATGAGCTGATCGGTGCAACCCTCGGCAACTATAAAATCCTGGCTCCTCTTGGGCAGGGAGGCATGGCGCGTGTCTATCGCGCACACCAGGAGAACCTTGATCGCGAGGTCGCCGTGAAGGTTCTGCCGCCCTGGTATGCCGCTGACCGCAGCTTTGTTGAACGGTTCAATCTCGAAGCCCGGCTGGTGGCACGGCTCTCTCACCCCAACATCGTCACAGTCCATGACGCCAGCGAGCAGAATGGACACCTCTACATCGTGATGCAACTGGTCGACGGCGGGACACTGAAGCAACGCCTCGACGACCTGCGCCAGACGGGGCGGGTCATGGATGCCCTGGAGGCCAATCGTATCTTCGGCCAGCTTGCAGATGCCCTGGCATACGCGCACGATAACGGCATTATCCACCGCGACATCAAACCTGTGAACGTGCTCATGGACCGCGCCGGTCGTCCGATTCTCTCTGATTTTGGCATCGCCAAAGTCATGGCCAGCACTCAGGAACAACTGACACGGCCAGGCGCGGGCGTCGGCACCCCGGAGTATATGTCGCCTGAGCAGTGTCGCGGAGGCGCGGTCGATGCTCGTGCCGACATTTACGCGCTGGGAGTTATGCTTTTTGAGGCGCTCACCGGTCGCACACCGTTTACAGGAGATAACTACCACGCGCTGGCCCATAGTCACCTCTACGAGCCACCTCCCAGGCCGGCGCTGCTGAACCCCGCCATCAACCCTGCCGTCGAGCAGGTCATCCTGACCGCCCTTATGAAAGAACCGGCCAGGCGCTATCAGCAAGCGAACGAGATGGCTGAAGCGCTCGAACGCGCGGTGAGCACAACCGGAGGCGGTCGGGCCTATGCGGCGACGGTGTCACCTGTTCTGGCCGGTGCCAGCGGGCTGGCATATCTCTGCCCCCATTGCCAGCAACCGAACAAACCACAGATGCGCTTCTGCACCAGGTGCGGCATTCCGCTCAATCGCTGCCCGGTCTGTGGCAACGAGAAAAACCAGGCAAGCAACCGGTTCTGCACCAGGTGCGGGCAGCCCCTCGCGGCCATACGCATTTAATAGACAAACTCATCGGATTGGGGGGCTGAAAGGCGTTCTAGCCTCTTGCGGTGCTCGTCAAAGCGCTGGCGCTGCAACAGTACGCGCTGCTCATCGGTCATCGAGAGCAAGGTACGAATATGCGCCACCAGCATACTCGGCTGCGTGGGCTTGGTCATATACTCTACCGCCCCTTCCTCAAAGCCGCGCACCTGCTGCGATAGCTGCGTAAGGGCAGTCAGCACCAGCACGGGAAGCGGCGGCGTCAGGCGCTGCACCCGCAGCCAGTGCAAAACATCCCAACCTGACAGAGGGCGCATCTTGAGATCCAGCACAATCAGATCCGGGCAGAACTCTGGGATGATGTTAATCGCCTCCTGCCCATTTGAGACACCCTGTACCTCAAACCCGGAGTATTTCAAAAAAACGCACAGCACCTGGCGGATATCGGTATCGTCCTCTACAACCAGGATCTTTGAAGATGATTTGGCCTCAGAGTCATACATAAACGTCGCCTCTCCACAACACAAGTCCACAAACAGCGAATTTCAACAGCGGCCCAGCGCTCAAGGGAACGTTCTTGCTTCGCTAAAATGCCGCTCTAGAGGGAAGCGTACCTCGGCAATGGTGACCATAGGATGGATGCCTGCCAGGCTCTCCTGCTGGTTTTCCGCGCCTGACACGCGCCGCAAGGTGAAACGACCCCCCAGGTCGCCGATCAGATTTCTGATCAGCGAGAGGCCCAGCCCCTCACCGCTCTCTTCTTCCAGCGGCTCCAGAGGGGCCTTGCCCGTATCTATGACCTCAACGACGACGAGGCCATGCTCCTCGCGCCCGCGAATGGTCACCGTGCCTTCGGTCATGCCCACCATGCCATGTTTAATGGCGTTCGACACCATCTCGTTCAGCACCAGTGCCAGGATGGTGACGGCGCGCGAAGGAATGACCACCGGGCATGGCTCTACCTGAAAGGTAATATGGGTCTCAGGAGGACGCAGGTTGGCATTGGCTACGCCTACGATCTTACGCGCGATATCATCAACGCGCGCCTCGCTCACATCCTCGTGCGAGAGCAGGTCATGGGTCGCCGCCAACCCCTGCACGCGGTTGACGCTCTCCGCCAGGGTGTGGCTGACCTCAGGTGACTTTGTGCGCCGCCGTTGTAACGAGAGCAGCCCGGCTACCGTTGCCAGGTTATTTTTGACGCGGTGGTGCAGTTCGCGCAGCAGCACCGACTTCAGCTCCAGGCCCCGGCGCGTCTCTTCGTATAAACGCGCGTTCTCGATAGCGATGGCTGCCTCGTTAGCAAAGGTCACCACGAGCTGCATCTGCTCCTGACTCAACATATGGCGATGACTGCTGTAAATGCAGATGCAGCCTAGCACCTTGCTCCTGGCCTCCAGGGGGACGCAGAGCACCGAGTGAATCTCCGAGGAGATCAGGGGATCATCGCGCAAGAAACATTGCGCGTCAGTATGGAAGCAATCAACCGCCATGCTGGGGTGCCCGGTCTCAACTGCGCGCCCGGCACAGCACTGCCCTACCTTGACAGTCGTACTCTGTACCTGGCTGCCGCCCAGCCCATAGTGCGCCAGGATATGCAGGGATTGCGCGTCGGGATCGAGTCCGAAGATACATGAGCGCTCGGCTCCGCTGAGGTGGACCGCCTGCGTCGTGATAATCTGGAGCACCTCGTCAAGGTTGAGGGTCGAGGCAATGATCGAGGTGACGCGGTGGATCGTCACCAACTCATGCACCTTGCGCCTGAGCTGCTCATCCGTCTGTTCATAGAGCCGCCCATTCTCGATATTGATGGCGATGATGCCGGCCACAACTTCGATAAAGCCGATCTCTTCCCGGCTAAAGTCGCGCGGCTCCGTCGCCTGGACGCTGATCACGCCGATCAGGCGCTCGACCGCGCCGAAAAAGATAATCGGCAGCGTGACCAAGCCATGATATTCGGTATCATATGTGCGCGCCTCCACCGCGAAATGCGCGTCCGCCAGGGCATCGCGCACCAGCAATGGGTAGCCCTTGTCGGCGACCCAGCCGCTGTATCCCTCGCCCAGGCGCAGCGTAAAGTGCATGCCACCCAGCGGACGCGGCCCATTGGTGGCTTGCAGGGTGAGTATGCGCTGGAGTTCATCGTAGAAGAAGATAGAGCAGAGCTGCGCATCCAGTTCCTCCGCCACAATGCGCGCAGTCCCTTCCAGGGTCTGATCCAGGTCCATACTGGAATTATTGACGCCATTGATGCGTTGCAGCGACTGCATGCGATGTTCGAGACGCTGCCCCATACGCTGGCGGTCAAGCGTTACCTCGTCCATCACGCTCTGATAGCCTCGCATCAGAGCCAGGTTGCAGGCGGATTGGAGCTGATACAGGCGCGTAGTGGCCGCCGCCATAACCTGGGGCTGGCTATCGAAAAGCCGCCGGAATTCGTCTATGAGCGCATCGATATATCCCTGCAATCCCTGGAGTCGCACATCCAGTCGCCCACCCTGTTCCGCCAGCCAGCGTCCTGATTGCTCAAAGCGCCCTAACAGTCCGGAGTCATCTTCGTTCAGAAGCGCTTGCAGGAGCAACCAGGCATCACTGCCTTCCTCCGGGCCGGAACTGGCACCAGAGGCCCGCTGCAAACATACCTGCAGCCTTGAAGAATATTGTGCCAGCACATGCTCCACTTCGCACCTATACATCACTTTCATAATCTGTTTACGGGCATCCGGTCCAGGGCTGCCATACGACATCGCTACAACATGGCTTTATCTATATACTTTACATCAATCTGGACAGTAAAGCTATGTTTTAGTATTTTCTCTTATTTTGACCTGTACAGGTCCTACCACCATCGCCCCTACTTCTACACGGAACTTTTCTATTTTAGCATGGATTCTTGACCCTGGATAGCCTTTTCAGGGGGTTTCGCTCTTACTCTCTCTCTGGTTATTCGTTGTGAAGAGTGATACCGAAAGAAGCATCATCATGGCTATTGAATGAAACAGGTGGGAGATTTTCTAATGACGAGATGTACGAACTGCGGGCTACCGCTCTCGCCAGCACGCACATATACACGCTGCCCTCGCTGCAATATCGCCTTAGGCAATGCATCGGGGCCAAATGCTGCTGTCACAGCGGCGCCACATTCGTATGACCAGGAACAGAGTAGAGGTGCGCAGGCAGGGATGCAGTCCTCTCCCAATAATGCGTGGGGACAGGCGCCACCGTCATCCCTAGCTCCTACCTCATCACCCTGGAACCAGTCACCCGCCGGGCAGACTCCCCAGGCTCAGCAGCCCTGGCTTGCCGGGACGCTATCACAGCCGCCCATGAACACGGGACAGCGGCCGGCCTCTTTCTCCAGGCACAATCGGGGCTTCATTGTTTCCGCTATCCTCCTGGGTACCGCGGCCTTGATCCTTATTTTTGTCTACATTATGGCCACAAATCTCTTGAGCGCGCAGAACGGGCCGACTACCGGAAACACACCGGCTACCCCCCAGGCCTCCGCGCCTGCGGCGGCTCTTTCGCCTACCAGCGCCTCGTCGCCGACGGCGACCGCGCTACCGGGACAGCAATATATCGACAACGCACAGACGGCCAGCACTGTCGATATTGCCTCTTCCAGTCCGACACAACCAGGCACGACTTTCAAGATGAACCAGAAGATCTATGTCACTTTCAATATTCATCCCAACGGGAAAAGTGGTGCTGTCTGCCTCCTCTGGTTCTTGAACAGCAAGCACATCGCACAATTTGCTCTCCCGATTACTCCCATGAGCAAAGCTGGCTACTCCTATGCTATTTATTCGGGAACCGGTCCAGGCTACGTGAATATCTACTGGGCCAGCACAACCAGGTGTACCGACAAGCTGCTGGCACAGCGCGTTGATTTCACCGTGACCCATTAGCCGGTACTTTCAGATCTCGTAAAAATGGGGGCGCTGTGCGTTATAATAGCAAGCGCAACGCCCCCATTCTCGTGTACTTTGTTTTACTGCCATCTTGGCATTGGTGAAGAAGAATGGTATGCTAGTACCGCTGTGGTGAAATAATCGACAGCCGCGCCACACATAACCTATCAGGAGGACTCATTATGCAGTGTAATAGATGTGGAGTCACGCTTCCACCAGGAGCAACCACATGCCCCAATTGTGGCAATCCTACTCCCTACAATGTCAGCAGCCCCGGACCATCGCCTTATGATCCAACGGTTGCCGCACCTTCGCCTTACGGAAACGCAACTCCACCCTACGGGACACCACCCACCGACTATGGGTCTTCTCCCTATGGGACACCACCAGGGCAGCAGCCCTATGGCGCGCCAGACCCCTATGGCACACCCGCCTCGCAAAATCCCTATGGCGCACCACCAATACAGCAACCTTACGGAGCACCACAACAGGCGCCGTATGGAGCGCCGCAACAGGCACCCTACGGCTTCCCACCCCAGCAGCAGCCACCAAAGCGCCGCAGCAACGTTGGGCTGATCATTGGTATCGTGCTGCTTGTTCTGTTGCTGATCTGCGCCGGCAGCATCTTTTTCATAGTCAGGGGCGTAGGTAACGTCGCGCAGACTGCCACCCACGATCTTTACGCGACAGCTACCGCCATTGCAAATGACAACGGCACTACGCCAGTTGCCACGAGCGCGTCAACTCCATCACAGCAAACTGGGGCGGCACCATCTGGCTCGCCGGTCGCGCCGACAGCATCAGGGATTCTGAGCAATCTGCAGATAGCCAGCGCTGTTGACAGCAATTATGCGCCTACGACAGTCATGAGTACCTTTAAACCCGGACAGAAGGTTTATGCCACATTCTTGATTAATACCCACGGGCAAAAAGGCTACGCGGGAGTCAAGTGGTACATCGATGGCACATTCGGCAAAGGCTCCAATCTGGCCATTGATCCTACTTTCAATCATGGGTACTTTGCCATCTCATACAATGTGGCGGCACGAGGCGCCGTTGAAATATACTGGTGTACACAGTCGAACTGCAGCGATGAGCAACTTGCCGCGTTCGCTACCTTTACCGTCTCCAACACCGCCAGCACCCAACCAGCAGCCCAATCCCCGCTGGCCGTGAGAGACTTGGATCGCAGGACAAGCTAGCCGGGACGCAGGCCTTGTCGGCGGGCAAGGGGAGCCGAAGCGGCGCCCCTACACGAAACAGGCGCGGATTCTGCCATGTCGCGCGTCGTTGGAACAGGGCGCAGGCCAGCGGCGCCCCTACACGAAACAGGTGCCGCTGGTTGCCAGATGTCAGCCCAGGACCGGAAAGCCTGGATGCGAGCATGTGGCTCTTTTCGTGTAGGGGCGCCGCTGGCCTGCGCCCTATTCCAACCACACGCACGCTCCCTATTTGTCTCAACGCATGCGCCCTACACCTACGGCGCTTCCACCAGCAGGCGTCTCAGCACCTTGCCCACGAAGTTCTTGGGCAACTCCGAGCGGAACTCGATCTGCCGGGGTACCTTGTAGGCATCCAGCCGCTCGCGACACAGCGCCAGTAGCTCATCGGCGGTGGCCTGCTCACCACGCTTGAGCACCACGACGGCCTTGATGAACGGGGAGGTTGGCGCACCTCCGTTTTCGCCGCCCTCGCTCTGCCCACGCGCCAGCATGCTCACGACCGCCGCCTCAAGCACCTTGGGATGCTCGTACAACACCTCCTCGACATCGCGTGGGTATACATTGTAGG
>JALYTT010000664.1 GCA_030854145.1 Chloroflexota bacterium
TCGCGTTGCACTGCCTCTTTTTCGCCTCTTAACGCGGCATATACCATGGCATTATCGTTGATAATGCGCTCAAAATAGGTATCACGCAGATTACGAATGCCGGTATACACGAGATAATGGGGCCTGGGTGCTAAACTGCTCCCCGTAGCAGTAGGAGTGCGTCCCTTCCGTTTCGTTTCGATCACGTACATCGGAAGGTATGCTGGCCTCGCTGCGAGCATCTGCACCTCGCGCATCTCAACAGGCATATTGTAATCCCCTCTATCAACGCGCGCCTCTAGCTCGCGTAGAGAGGTGGCTCGCCATGCATGCATACTGATAACGAGGTGAAAACGATATCCCCAGGTCTTCATATGAATAATCTCGGCGGCTTCCTCAGGAGAAAAAATGCGTACTTTTTTCCCTTCGTAGTGTTCTTTGCGCAATGGCTGTGATGTGTAGGCATCAAAGTAGAACCTGACGTGCTTCTCCTGCGAGACATATTTCGTACCCCCGCGCACCGACTTGTGACCTAAAGCGGTGAGATCCCAGCATGTACCCTGCTGTGTGACGTGTCCAATGGTTTTCAGGAAGAGTAAAATCTTCTGGATAATCGCGTCTTGCAGGCCGAAGAATGCCGTCAACTCCTCTACTGTATGCAGTTGCCCCTCATCAATGCCACGTTCCACATACTTTTCCATCAGCTCATAAGGCCAGCCCTCCTCCTGCCTGGCGGTTGTTTCGATATCCCAGAGTGGGAAGAGAATGGCAAACAGACGCACTGGCACTACCCCCTGGAGCGTTTGGATGTGCTCTAAAGCCCTTCTTGGATCATATATTGGCTTGAGCGTAGCTGGTTGCCTCTCTACAGTACTCATGATCCCGCTCTTCCTCCCTGGGCAGCGCGCAATCTTCTGCGACATGACTCGTATGTCAGCGCCTCGCCGCACTGTGTCGCATAGCTGTATACGTCGGTCACAACATATCTGAATTGGGCATCCTCAGCCTTAGTAAGGGCCGCGAAGTTTCCCACAAAGAGTAAGTGCTGCTGCGCACGGGTCATGGCCACGTTCAAGCGCCGCAATTCCTTGAGAAAGCCAATCTTTCCCTGCTCATTGCTACGCGTGAAACCATAGATGACTTTCTTCCTCTCCCCTCCCTGGAATGAATCTACGGTAGAGACGCGCTCCTCCAGCACGAAGTCTTGCGCCTCGATATGCTTTTCCAGTTCACGAATGATCAAGCGCGCCTGAGCACGGTAAGGGACAATCACGACCCACTCCTTGCCCCTGCGCTGGTAGTACTCAGCCAGCGCGGCGATGATCCTGGCCTCAGCGATATTGGTGTAGCCTGCTTCACCCAGATTTTCGAGTGTTTTTTGCTTCCTCTCCCACTTGATATCCACTGGTGCATCAGAGACATCGATCACGGTGAGGGCATGCGGGAAAAAGGGATCGGCATCCACGGTATGTCGCATTTTCTCCGCGCTAAAGGTGCCGAGCTGGTTGCCATAGAAGTGGCGGGAGACAAAATTAGCGATCACCTGGGGCATACGTCCCTGCATAGTAAAGCGCACAATATGCAATGGGTCCTGCCGCGCGGTAAATAGCAGCTCAAAAGCGCTCTTCGTCAAAAGATTGCTAATGAGCCGTACTTCTTCCTCTTCCCCGATGACTTCCGCTACGCTCTGCTCCTGGGGCGCCTGGTTCTTGAGCCAGTTCTGCACCTCGCTATCAACAAAAGGTGGCAGTTGATGGTGGTCTCCAACCAGCACGGCCCGCTTCGCGCGTACGAGCGGAACGAGGAGATCAGGGAGACAGATCTGGCCAGCCTCATCGACAATAACCAGGTCAAAATCCGTGGCCTCCAGTCCCCTGGCGGTGGCTGCGCCTATACAGGTCGCGCCCACCACATCGGCATAGCGCAACAATTCGGGGTAGAGTTGATCGGTCGGCTTTGCCAGTTCCTCGCGCCAATCTTTTAGCAGCCTGGCTCTGCGCTCAAGTCCCTCGCGCGTCTCCTTGAACCAGGAGAGATAGCGCTGGAGCGTGGCTGTGCCCTTTGGCTCAAGATCTGGTTGCCGGGGCATAGCCCGGATGGTCGTTGCTTGCAATGCTTTAATGATCTTCAAGAGTTCTGCCCACACCTGCTCACATGCCATCGTCAATTGGCGAATAGCGCTTTCGCACTGCTGGTACGCGCTATCCGCAAGTAAGGTATGTTGGGCTGTCTCATATTGCCGCGCCTGCTCCTGCCGCAGCGCCTGTATCTCGGAGAGCTTCTCCTGCACACCCATCTGTGCTTGCTCAACACGGGAGGTAGCGTAATCAAAAAACATCTTGAACGCCCAGCCGAGGACCGGCAACTGGCTCCGCTTGTCGGCATTGAGGCTCCTCGCGCTCCAGACCCTGATGCGTTCTTGATCTTGAGCAACTTTTTCCGTCAAATGTTGCGCGCTTGTTCCCAACTCATCAAATCGCTGCCGGAATGGTCCTGTAATACGCTCCTGGGAGGTACTACGCTCTTGATAAAGAGCATGCAAGTGTGCTTCATGATCGGTGAGATAGGTCTGGCCCCCGGTGAGTTTATGTACCTGTGAGTCGATCTCTTTTTTGTAAGAGAGCAAGGGACCAAGACGATACGTTTCGTTCTCGGTATTCTCAAGCAGCACCTCCTGCAATTTCTGCGCCTGGGCATCGATCATTTTCGGGCGCATCTTCTCAGAGACATTGCTTTCGTGTCCAACGCGAATAACGATGAGATCCTCTGGCATACGCTCCAAAACGTTATCCACAGCCTTATGCGTCCCTGATGCGATGAGGACGCGCTGCCTCCTGAGACCGCAATGGCGGGCGATCTCTGTAATCGTGCGCGTCTTCCCGGTTCCAGGAGGACCCAGTACCATCAAGACATCGGGCACGGTGAGCGCGTAGCGGAAGGCGTCGAACTGTTCGGGAGTGAGCTTTTTAAGCTCATCATCACTATCCTGTCGTATACGGTCGGGCTGGTAAGGGAGGTAGGTATGGTCAACCAGGGCGCGCAGCAGGTGAGCGTTCTTTGACTCGCGTGTCCTCAACATCTCCAGGGCTTCACGCTGTTTCTGGTAGATCAGTGGGCTCACCATCGGTTCAAGCACGCCCTGTTCAGGAATACGCCTTCTATCGATCAGATTTTCAAACTTGAGCGTGAGCTTCAGGCCTTCTAATCCCAGAACACGCCCCCGTAGATCTTGCGTATCTTTGA